>JAISZZ010000150.1 GCA_031284385.1 Treponema sp. | reverse complement strand
AAATTTATCCCCAAATTCGCAAAGCTAGAACGTTAATCGGCAAACTGGTAATACCGGCAGCATGGTTTCCGGTAGTGCCTTCGGCACACCCGGAAACCGTTACGCCCGTTTTAATCATCGTAGGCATATGAATTGTATTCCCATAAAATTTTCTTATGGATAAAATACCCGTAACCCTATTGATAAAATCATTTAGTATCTATACAATATCCTTATGAGGTAATTATTATGAATAGTGAACTGGCCCTTGCTATCGCGGAAAAGATAAACAAAGCGGTAACGGTACTGGGTAACGAAAAGAAAGTGGCGCGGGATTACGGCATTGGTTTTCTTTTGAATCATGCGGAAGTACATTTATTGGATACTATCAACCAACATCAAGGCGAAAACACAAGCCAGCTTGCCCAGCGGAACGGCATAACCAAAGGGGCAATCGCGCAAATCACCAAAAAGCTGCTGGAAAAAGGTCTTATAACCGCTTTTCAGATGCCGGAAAACCGGAAAGAAGTGTATTTTGAACTGACCAAGTTAGGCAAAAAAGCTGTTTCAGGACATGACCGCCACCACCGGCGGCTGAACGCGGGGCTTTCAAAATACTTCGAGACCCTCAGCGATAAGGATATGCAGACCATATTGACATTTCTTGACAAAATAATAGACGGAAACAGTCCCGCCTAAAAATTTATATAGTTTAGCCGCTAAACTACTTGACGTTTTTTTGTATAGCACCTATACTATAGATATAACCTATTTGAAGGAGTATCTATGGAAGAACTTGTTGTTAAAACAAGCGGCTTGGGCAAGAAGTATGGTGAGAAATACGCTGTACTTGACCTCAATGTAGAAATCAGACGGGGGCAAATCTACGGCCTTATTGGGCAGAACGGAGCGGGGAAAACCACCTTTATCCGTATGCTGACCGGCTTGATTGCCCCGACCGAGGGTCAGATTGAACTTTTCGGTGAAAGCGGTGAGCGAGGGCTGCAAAAGGCGCGGCGCAGAATCGGGAGCATCGTTGAAATACCCGCGCTTTATCCCGGCATGACAGCCTACCAAAATCTTGAATCACAGGCGCGGCTCTTGGGGTTTGCAAACAGCGCCGCAGTGATTGGGGATGCTCTGGAACTGGCAGGGCTGGGCAGCGTCGGCAGTAAAAAAGTCCGGGACTTTTCCCTGGGCATGAGACAACGGCTCGCGCTGGCCCAAGCCATGCTCGCAAACCCGGAATTTCTTGTGCTTGACGAGCCGGTAAACGGGCTCGACCCCAAAGGCATCATTGAAAACAGGGAATTGCTCAAAAGGCTTGTAGCGGAAAAAGGCATGACCATTCTTATTTCAAGCCACATCTTGAGCGAACTCTCCCTGCTTGCCACTGATTACGGCATTATCGACAATGGCCGTCTCATCAAACAGATCAGCGCAGATGAACTACAGAGCGAATGCCGTCAATCTATACGGCTGCTCACTGCTGAAACGGAAAAAGCTGTTCCGTTCTTAAAAGAGCGTTTCCATGTGAAAGATATGGAAATCGCCGCCGTTGGCGGTTTGGGAAAGGAAATCAGAATTTTTGAACAGCTTGACCATATTACTCAGATGAATATGGCGCTCTGTAAAGCGGATATTCCTGTCAGTGCCATCAGTATGGAAGGGCAGGATTTAGAGGCATATTTTATGAAGCTGACTACAAGTCAGCCGCTGTCCGGGGGGCACGCATGACAACAATTATTAACGCTGAATTTTACAAACTCAAGTTCAACATCGGACTCAAACTGTTGCCGCTTGCGGCGGTAATCATGGCGCTCGTTACCGTCGGTTTTATGCTTTTTGTGTCGGGCGGCGCGACAGTGGAAGGCGAAGCGTTTACCGTTACCGATGTATTCGGCTTTGAACCGGCTGGGCGTTTAGGAGCAGGGGCGCTCGCCACCCTGTCGAACCTCTACGGATTTATCGCCGCTGTTTTTGCCGGGCTTTTTATTTCCACGGAGTTCAGTCAGGGAACGATACGGAATGCCCTCTGTGTGGGCGTTTCACGGACAAACGTTTATTTGTCAAAGCTCTCTGTTTCCGCAGTGTTGCTTGCGTTATGTATGTTCCTCTCATGTATGACATTCATTGCGGGTTTTACTGTTACCTATGGTTTTGGAAACGGCGCTGGTTTTCTTAGGGACACGCTCACAGTTCTTTTCATGCAATTTTTATATCACTTCACTTATGCCGGAATTGGCTGTCTGCTTGCTTTTTTAATACCGAACATCGTGATGACCGTGGCAATCGGCATCATCATCGTTGTCGCGTCCGGCATACTGGTTGAAATATGCAGCGCTTTTGATGTACTCAATGGAATTGCGCCGTTTATTCCCCAGTATTATGTAACCCGCCTGAACAGTGAACTGCACAATCCTCTGTTTCTTGCAATGGGAGCGGCGGTGAGTATCGGTTTCGTTACGCTTACTGCCCTTATTGGCTGTGTGTTGTTCAATCGTCAGGACATAAAGTAGGAGGAGGAAAAAATGCGTAACATTGCTTTACTATTTTTCTGCGCCGGTTTATGCGGTTCACTGTTTGCTCAAACGTCTTCTTCCGCCGGTATTCTTGGGTGATGGAAACACGACAAAGAAGGCTTGACCGTGCAGTGCAACGCCGACGGCACGTTTACGATGGGCGAGGAAAGCGAGGCGGCCCGGCAAGCCATCGAAAAGGAACAACGCGGCCGGGGCGAAAGCGTGACTACCAGCGTCAGTGGAACCTATACGGTTATCGGAAACAAAATTGAAATGCTCATGTTTGTTGACGGGAAAACCCACAAAGTGCGCATGACGTGGAGGCTTGTTGATATAAACACCCTACGATTGGATGGACAGAATTACCGGAAGGAAAAAACCGATGATTGATACTACTCCCGGCTATGAGTGCGGACTTGAATCTCCAGCGATGCGCCTTGAATCGCCGGAGACCGACTTTCAATCGCTGACGCTGGAAGACGAATCTCTGGCGATTGGACTT
>JAISZZ010000034.1 GCA_031284385.1 Treponema sp. | reverse complement strand
ATAGAAAAAGAGCCGCCTAAAGGTGATATAAGGCCGCTAACAGGGCAAAAAGGGTGTTACCGGTTAAAGGTTGGGGACTTTCGAGTATTATTCCGTTATAAGGACGATATTATTCTTGTAACGCATATCGAACCGCGAGGCCAAGTATACTCAAAAAAGAACAGGGGGAAAAAAAGATGACGGCAGCTATTTTAAGAAAAGAATTACATATGTATATTGACTCTTTATCTGACCAAAGCCTCCCAGCGTTAAAACCGCTTTTAATGTTTCTTTCCGATGATTATTGGAAGCCGGTAATAGAATCGGCAAGCCCGGAGGAGACCGCCATGATTGAGGAGCGCTCCAAGGATTATGAAAAAGACCCATCGTCATGGGTGTCTCTTGCCGATATAAAGTAAGTGCTTACCGCCGGTAATCGTTAATGAAAAAAGATAATCACCCTTATCCGTGTCGTGTTGATTACCGGAATTTAAAAACAGCAAAACAAATTGCTCAAAATATGGAGAAATAAAACATGGAAACTGTTAAAACAAATGTGTGGGATCCGGCTGAATAGTTGGAGACGGAAGAACAAATAGCGGCTTATTTAGACGAAGCCGGTATATGAATATCATTTTCTTTTAGCGATTGGCGCGATTATTAAAGCAAAAACCAAATTTACAACAAAATAAATAAGTCCCCTAGATTCCTTCTGTAGTAATTGATTAAGAATACAGTCGATACTGTTCTATACTGTCAAATATGGCAGACCTGAGTATAAAAATCAAGGCGGACACAATATCCGCCGTACAACAGTTTGACGAATTGGCGCGGTCAAGTGAAACAGTTCAAAAGCAGATACAGAAAACCGCTGAAAGTTTTGACACCGACAGCATACAGCGATTTATAGACAGACAGAAATTGGCGGGTGCAGCGATTACGGCAACGAGAGGCGAGCTTGCCTCCATCACGACACAATCAAAAGCATATCAAAAAGAAATAGAAAATCTTATAAAAAGCGGGATAAGCCCCGAAGATTCCGCTATAACGAAATTACAAACTGAATACGACATACTGCAAAAGAGGCTGGAAGATAACAAAAAGAAAACGAATGAAACCCAGCAGACGGCAGCGCAATTTGCTAAAAAGCAGGAACAGATTCGTGCCGCCATAACCGCAACAAAAGGCCCTACGGAAGCATTAAAAAAATCCACATCCGATTATGAAAAAGAAATTGAGCGCTTAATTAAAAGCGGATTGTCGCCGCAGTCTGAACATATAAAAGAGCTTCAGAAAGATTATAAAAATTTAAAAGAACACGCAGACAATCAAACAAAAGGAATCGGTTCGTTAAAAGACTCGCTCGGCCAATTCTTACCATCTATCGGGCTGGCCGCTATAGCCTATAAAGGGTTGACCTCTGCTATATCCGCTGGAAAACAGTTTGTTAGCGACAGTGTAGAAGCGTACCGGGAATTAGAAAAAACTATGGCACGTACAGAGGCCGTACTTAACGCGAGCGGGGCGGCGGCATGGACGAGCGCGGGGCAAATGAAAGATTTCGCTCAAAGTTTAGGGGAATCAACCGGACGTTCGCGAAATGAAATCATGGAGATGCAAGGGGTCTTGCTTGGGTTCACATCCATCACCGGAGAAAATTTTAACAGGCTGACAAAAAACATTGTTGATATGGGCGATGTAATGGGCGGCGATTTGAAGAGTCAGGCTAATGCTTTTGGCAAGGCGCTGGACTCTCCTACAAAGGGTATGGCCTCTCTCAGCAGATACGGTTTTGTTTTTACCGAGCAGACGAAAGAAGAAATAAAGGCGCTGGAAGAGGCGGGGAAGCATACCGAAGCGCAGACAAAATTGCTTGAAGCGATGGAGGCGGCTTTTCAGGGTGCGGCGACAAGCTCAAATAACGCGGCGGGAAATATCAACGTATTCAGTACCGAACTGGATTATTTAAAAGAGGAAGTCGGCAAAGCTATGAAACCGCTGACTGAAACAGTTATTGGCTTTTTTACGAATGTTGTGAAAGGCGCGCGGAAAGGGTTGGAAGAGACAAATAAATTTAAGGAAGCGTTAAAACTTGAAAAAGCCGTTGAAAACGGAAGCGCCGAATGGGGCGAAGGCTGGGAGGGCGCGTTAAAAAAAGTACAAACTGAAACAACTATTTTAACTAGAAAATTACAGGAAGCAAAAGACCGTGTAGAATTTGATAAGGCTATGAACGGTGTAGTAAATGATAGAGATATAAAACTAATAGATGAATACTCCTTGAAATTAAATGCGTTGGGCGCTGCGGAAAGCGAACTTATTGCCGATAGAGATAGATTGTATAAAGAAGCGGCGGAAAACCAGGCAAACGCCGCGGCGGAAGAAGCGGCAGCTTATGAGGCCGCGCAAAAAACAAAAGCGGAAGCTGCAAAAACACTCGCGCAGCAGTTAAACGATATAAAACTAACGCCTGAACAAAACTACGCGCAGGATATAAAAACATTTGAATCATATTTGAAGCAGCGGGCGGATTTAGAAGAGGCGGCAGGAAACGATAGAGTCGCGGCAATACAAGCGCAGGAACAGCGCATATTAGAAAATATGAATTTGACGGAAGGTCAAAAGAACGCGCTGGCGGAATCATCGGCGGCAATGCAAGAGGAAATACAAAAAGGATTAACCGCTAAATTTGCAAAAAATGAAACTGAGGCGTATGAAAAGTTTGCGGAGGAACAGCAGAAAGGATTAGACCTGTATAAACAAATATACGAAATGAAAGGCGAAGCACTTTTATTATATTATGAAACTGAAAAAACCGCGCTTTTGGAGCAACAACAGGCTTTAGACGCTATGGAATATGCGGATAACGATTGGAAAATCGCGGAAAATGAGCGCATAAATCGAGCGATATTAGCGAACGATATTGCGCTTGCCGCGGCCGAACAGAAAATAAAATATGATGAAAAAAGTGCAGATGAAGAACGAAATAAACAAAGGCTGGCTGCTACGGCCAATTTATTTAGTTCTACATCGGCTCTTTTAAAAGCGGCTGGAAAGGACAGCGCGGCGGCGGCAACAGCCGCTAAGGGTATAGATTTTGCGCAGGCTACTATCAGTACGGCGGCGGCTGTTGCAAATGCTTTGAAAGAGGGGCCAACTCCTTTAGCGATAGCAAACTCAATAGCGATAGGACTGGCCGGTGCCGCGCAGTTGGCAACGATTGCGTCCACGCCTATACCCAGCGCGGAAACAGGCGGACGTTTTCTTGTACCCGACACGTTTACCGGAGTGGACAGCGGTTTGTTACGGCTTAATCAAGGGGAGGAGGCGAAGATAACGCCGCGCGGCGAGTCCGGTTCCGGTGAAGCGTTAACGGTAAACGTATTTTTGGAAGGCCGGCCTCTTATTGAATACTTTAACGATAAAATCTACAGCAGGGAAATAAATATAATGGCGGGATTAAACGTATGAAAATACTTTTTAATGATATTTTACAAACGTCATCGCTGCCCTATGTATTGAAAACTGGCGCATTGGCTGAAAGGTATAACATGGATGTAGGTGAGCACGGCTTTACGGTCAATCTCCCGTATCCAAAATATATAGATTGCATAGGTATAGGGTATACTGACGCGACATATTTTAAATTCTCATTTACGGCGTTTGAAGGGTGGATACTTGACGGCAAAAACGCATTTGCCGGAATGTCCGATTTTGAGTATATGTTTAACGGGATGAACGCGTTCCAGCCGGATTATGAGTATTTGTTAAACAGTAACAATGATATATCATACAGCGAAAGTTTTGAAGAAATAATATATTACACTGAAAACGGTTTATATCTGCTGCAAAAGCCTATAGTTACACAACAATTTACAATACTGACAGACGCTAAATATATCGGGCGTATAGGCGCGGGGCGGGCAATAAAACTAGGCACGGCTCTTGCAAAAGAGCCTGCATATAATAACAGCGCAAAACCGAGAGCCACATTATCAGGGCAAATAATACAGGGCGCTGGCGGATACAGCTACAGAAGCGTATCGCTGGACACACGCTATAAAATTGGATTTAACGAGATGGCGGAAATAAAAGCGGCTTATCCGGCGCAGACATGCCCCGGGCTTCCGTTTTTTTTACTTTTTGATGACGAGGTACGCCGCCTGCCGTTCAGCCGATTATATGCCTCGGACACAAAAAACTACGGACTATCTTTTGAAAGCGGGATACACAACAAATTTTTATTTTCGCGCAAGTTTGAATTCGAGGAACGTTTTTAATGGCTATAAATTATCTTGTTGAAATAAACTCCCGCGCCTCATACAAACCAATAACCGCAACTCCTGTAGATTGGATAAGCCGGCAATACGATGTTTATTATGTAGACCTTCAAAGTCCGCGCAAATTGCCGGGGTATCAGAAGCAAACTTACTGGGAAGAATGGGGCGGCTGGTATAATATGCCGGATAGTACGCGGGTAGAAATATATATAATGGACTGGATGGAACGTACTTATGACTTTAACGAAATTTTAACAACGCCGCTTTTATTTTATGTTGACGAAACATTGCGGCGTTTGTATTTTAACGCGCCCAAACATCCGTGGCTTTACGAAGCGTGGGAAACGCAGCTTACAAAAACTGACGGCTTTTTATATTCGGCGAAAAACCCGCAAAATCCAAGCGACACATACATAAACGATGATTATCTCCGCGTAATACTTTCCATGTCGAGCGATAACCGCAAATTGTCAGACCCGATACACAGCGTAGATTTATTTTTGACGTACAGCATAAGCCTTGACAATGCGGCTGGCATATTTGATTTGATAGACACCGAATTATATTTTAACGGCCCGGCGCGTTTGTATAAAACATGGAAAGATAATCCTGAATATTCTGATTTTGTAATGATACGAACCGGCATAGTTGAGGATGTCGCGGTTAATGATAAAACCGTAACATTTTCATGCGCCGAAAAATACCGGACATTAGAGCAAAGCGTTTGTAAAC
>JAISZZ010000123.1 GCA_031284385.1 Treponema sp. | reverse complement strand
GTAAACCCGGTCAAAGCCGTTAGGCGCGGTAAGCGACGGATTAAGGGCGACACAGTTTCGTACCGTGCCTGCCGCCTTGCCGTCGAATACCGCGTTATATCCGGCGATGCCGCCCATGCCCACTTGTGAATATGCGCCCGTTGCTCCTGTACCAACCAGTACCGACAGGGCGGCAAGGGAGTAACAGCGCTGAATTATCGCAGCGACCTGATTCTGCCCCACGATGCCGCCAGCGTTCCTATAGCCTGTAACCGTCCCGCTCGCCCAGCAATCCTCTATCCGGGAACTGTGCCCATTATACTCTTTTGAATTATAGCCTGCTATGCCGCCGGCATAATCATAACCTCCGTTCGAGATTACCGTTCCGGTAAAGTAGCACTGCGAAACCAGCGCGCCATAATAGTTATAGCCAACTATGCCGCCGACGTACGGCCAACCCGCGCCTGTATCCGCTACCGATACGGTACCGCTCGCCCAACAGCGTACGATTCTTGTTGTCTTTTCCAGTGTGCCGTCTCCATCTCCAACTATCGTACCGGCAATGCCCCCCGCCCAGCTCCAATCGCCAAGGGCTTTGGCAGTGATATTTCCGGTAGATGAGCAGTCCTGTATATTGCCTTCATATGCCGTACTAAAACCGTAAGAGCTGCCGCCCGCGATGCCGCCCACAAAAGCCTGCGAACGCGCCGTTTTACAATCAGCGGTAACAATGCCTGTATTATGACAATCGTGTATCTCGCCGCCGCCTGTGAACAAACCCACAAAGCCGCCCGCATGGCTGTAACCGCCGCTACCGCCGCCGCCATCGACAAGTATGTTCATGCTACTGCTACAGTTCCTGACGGCGCCGCCGCTCCTGATGGTTCCGGCAATACCGCCTGAGTAAACGACTTGCGCCGTTATTAAATTAAAACTACCCTCCAGTGTAATATCCCTAATTACAGTGTTTTCAGCGCCGCCCGCAATCAAACCTACTCCATGTCCGTATGGTCCTGCTGAAGCCGCCGTTACCAAAGATACAATTTTCATGTTTCTGATGCCAGCCTTTGCCTGCGGCGAAGGGCCTTTGACATAGCCGAAAATGCCAACATAGGAGTTTGACAGGGCTGACCCGGCAAAACTTTGCAGGGTGATAGTATGGCCGCCTCCGTCAAAAGTCCCGCTAAAAGCGTTTTCACCGTCAGGGCAGACCGGAATCCAATTTGTCAGCGTTATGTCATTTAGAAGCGTATAGTTGCCGTTTGCAGGGTAAGACGGGTCGCCACCGCCGATTTTCGCAAGATCGGCGGCATCCGAAAGGCTTATCAGTGGCGTGTCCGAGCCGCCGTCCGTTGCCCTCCACCGGGCGTAAACCTTAAGGTCGTCGTCAACCGGCGTGCTTTCGTCAAATACAGTCCCCTTACCATTCTCTTGGGTGTTCCAGCCAGCAAACAGAAAGTCGTCCATAGCGAGGGACGGCGGAATCGGAAGCGTTTTGATTGCGCCGCCCGCAACGGCTACGGCTTTCGGGCTTGCGTCCGTGCGCCCGCCGTTTTTGTCGAATGTAACAAGGAAGCCCACAATGTTTGCCGTTGTTTCCATTTTTTCCGCCAGGTCGGCCTTTACGGCGTTCAGATCGATAACATTCCCGTCATAGTAGCCGACAACCGGTAATTCCGTTGATTCTTTAACCTTGCATATACGGCTTTCGTATACAACTTGCAGCGCGTGATAGGTGCCGATTGCTTTTGGAAAATCCGGCCCCTTTTTGGTTATTTTGATCACCATTACGCCGTCTGAGTCCGTGTACACAATGGTTCCGGCAAAAATGAGGTCGTCTGCCGTTACATCCTGAGAGCTGTTATTTCTGTATTTGGAGTACGTAACGCCGTCCAGCTCGTAAATATGTTCCTCGCCGGAAAATCTGCCCGCCGGTATGCCTATATCCACCGGTATCGTTTTTTGCGGGGTTTTTGCAATTTCTCCGCCTGAGCCCCTAACCCACACATTGTAGGCCGTGTTGTTCTGTAGACCGCTTATCATAGCGGAATCGCCGTCTATTATAACAGTTCCCGATCCGTAACCGTTAGACGGCATTTCATTGCTGTTGCCTGCAAGAATTTCCTCGACTGAAGAAATGCCTGTCCAGCTTACGCTGAGGCAGCGGTTTCCGGGCAAAACGTCAAGCCCCGCCCCGGTATAGGGCGAATCCTGCCCGACACCTGCCGGGTTATCGCATCCCGCAACGATCAGCGCCGCGATAAAAAACAGTATAAATTTTTTCATTTTACTTTCCTTGCGCCGGCTTTACCGATATTAAATTGGCAAATGTAATCCAATTGGACACGGCTTTATACGCCGTAACGCTGGCCTCGTCTGGCACATATATATGGGCGGTGTCAGTATCATTATTACTAATTGGCGTTCCGGTAAATGCGTTAACGTTTGACAGTGTCGTTCCGGTAAATGATGGCGTAGTCGATGGCTTTAATATATTTATTTCCACGAGATTTGCTGCATCCTTAAAAGTATTTACCGCGATTGTGCTTAAAGTGGTAGGCAGAGTAATTGTTTCAAGCCCTGAACCCGCAAAAAGACAATTAGTTGGGTTTAGCATACCAGCGTTAATAATTTTAGTTACACCTTCCGGTATAACTAACGTTTTAAGAGATTTACAGTCTTTAAATGTACCACCCGTGCCAATATAACAATTCGTCCCTGTTTCTGTCCATATAACTGTTTTAAGTTTTGTACAACCGCTAAATGTATTTAACCCTACTGAAGTTAAACTTACCGGCAAAGTAACTGTTTCAAGTTCAACACAATTTTCGAATGTATATTGACCTATTGTTGTTAGCCCTTCATTAGGCAGTGTGAGATTTTTAAGGCTGGAACAACCGGCAAATTTATAATAATGAAGATCTTTTATTTCTTTATTCAGACCGGAAAGATTGACGCTTTCAAGGTCTTTGCAATCCCGAAATATATACTTACCAAATGTCGTTACTGTATTTGGGATAGTAAATTCGGTGATACCGGCACCCCAAAAGGCCCCTTCGCCTAAATATAGTAACGTGTCCGGAAACACAACTGATTTAAGCGAGACACAATTATTAAAAGAATAATCGCCTATTTTTACCAGCGCGGCGGGTAACTTTATTGAAACCAGACAGTCCTTGTAATTCCTAATTTTTTCTGTTCCCGCCACAACGTCTGCTATTGTATCGCCTGCAACGGCGCTCATATCCAATGTAACATACTTACCGTTAAACGCCTCAAAAAGCGCTCCGAGGCTGTCATTGCCGCTTGCCATATTGCTTACCGATATGTCTTTCGTTAATACAATTTCTACCGGGTTTTCCGCGCGGTTGTCACCGTAAAAGCTTTCAAGGTATCTTGCCATATCCGCTATGCTTGAAAAAGTTTTTTCGCCGCCGCCGGTTTCCGCGATCCATCGGGCGTATACAGTGACATCGGAATTTACCGCCGTTCCGGCGCTAAATTCGCTTCCGTACGCCATTTCCCAGCCGTCAAATTGAAAATTTGTTTTTGTTGGAGGAATAGGCAGCTTACCCGCTGTTTTGCCGGACTCAACCGCAATTGCCTGCGGACTTGCTTCGGTGTCCCCGCCGTTACTGTCAAAGACAACGAGTTTTCCTACTGTGATGTTCGCAGTATCTGTTTCGCCAAAAGACGCTTCTATGTTCCCTGTTGTTTGCGCCGGGATTTCGGGAGCTTCCGTTGATTCTTTAACCTTGTACAACTTGTCTATGTATGTAACCTTAACCGCATGGTACGCGCCAATCGCGTATGGAAAATCCGCGCTGTTTTTGTCTATTTTGATTATCATCGCGCCGCCGCCGTCGGCAAAAATGATTGTCCCGGAATATACGATATCCGATTCCGCTATGTTCCCTGACCATTTATTTTTGTATTTGCTGTATATTACTCCGTCCAGTTCGTAAATATATTCGCTGCTTGCGAATTTACCGTCCGGTACGCCCGGATTTACCGGTATCGCTTTTTTACTCGTTTTTATGTATTCGCCCTCGGGTACCGCAACCCATACGTTGTAGGCGGTATTGTTCGTTAATCCCGTTATCACGGCGGAATAGTCGCTTAGCGTTACGTTTCCCTCACTTTCTCTCGGCATTTCATCGCCTGTTCCGACAAAGACTTCCACACTGGAAAAATCTGTCCAGCTTACGCTCAGGCATTGATTCCCCGGCAGTACGTTCAGTACCGGCGCCTGATATTCCTGTCCCGGCCTATTCTCGCCTGACGGTTGTTCACAGCCGGTAAATACAAAAACCACGCAAAAAAATAAAGCGGCGCTAAAATAATGTTTTGTCATGAAATTTCTCCTTATCATGATAAAGACCAATAACCATTCAGCCATAAAGCATAAAAATACGGACTATTTTGCAAGACTTGTTCGACAACCAATCAGGTTATCGAACAAGTCCAAGCTATGGCTGGATAGTTACCAAAAACTTACGGTAAGCTATACAAAGCTCTTTTCGCGTAACCAGCCGGTTCTGAAATATAAGTTTCAAGGCTTCCCACACTGGCAAAGGCATTAATCGCGTTATCTAGTGTAGCAAAACATGGTGTAGTGATAGGGGTAGTTCTTGTCGCGGCTATTCCCATTTGAACGCTGCTGCCATTGATAGCGCCACCGTAGTAATAATTTGCTGTAAAATCGCCGGAACCTGTGTATTGCCAATTCTCATCACCAACAGCATGATCCGATTCGAAAATCATAACGCCGGCAGCGCCGGTAAAAGTGGTTTGGGTACCGTTAGGTTGCGTAATGGTAACAGAAACATTGTCTCCAAAATGGTAGATGTATTTGACTTCGCCGCTTATGTCATAACCAACCCACGGAGTGAACCAACTCATATTATGTATGAGGTAATAACCGCCATTATCAAATGTGTAAAAATCACCTCCTATTGTATCGTAGTAACAATCTGGAGCAAGACTATCCGGAATAAATTCCGCTAAATGCGTGTCGGCAAACGAATTGCTGGTATGGCAGGACCCGACACTTTGATCAATGACTGTGCCTGTTGAATCTTTCGCATCTACTTGCACATAGTATGTGGTTCCGGCGGAAAGTCCGGTGATTGTGGCGATGTTTACGGTTATACCACTGTATACCGGGGTGGCAGGCGGATTTGTTGTATCGCAATACACATCATACATTGTTGCGCCGTTAACCGCTGACCACGTCGCCGTTATCTCGTTCACGCCTATAACACCGGGTGATAGAGACAATGTCATCGTACCCGATGCCGTGTTGGACAATACCCCTATGCCTGCCCTTTTGCCGGCGGACGGCTGCCCTTCATCCAATACCGGGCTTTCGCAGCCCGCCAAAACCAGGGCCGCGCCCAAAAGCACAGCCGCAACCGCTGACGCGGTCTTAATTTTTTGCTTTTCCATTTGAATTCCTCCTGGAAATATGAGATAATGAAACAGGTC
>JAISZZ010000183.1 GCA_031284385.1 Treponema sp. | reverse complement strand
CGGAAGACGGCGCGTAAGCGGCGGCTGGAGACAGGGGGGACGGACGATAAGGGTGACTGTGTGCCGCAACGAGTATGGAAATCGTCCCCCCTCATTGACTTTAAGGATTTCCCGTCTACTGTGCGATTCGCGGACCCATTCCAGAGGGGCTGAGGCTACCCGTAGATAAAGTGCGCTTCGATGCGCTCGCGATCGAGTGTAAAATTTTCCAGATTGGTCAGCAATTGGATTATGTTCGCCTTGTGAATATAGCTGGGGACTGTTGGTTGTCCGTCAGTCAAGTATGCAAGCGGCTTGCCATATTCGGCAAGCGCCGACAGTACATTTCCAAGATGTTTTGTTTCGTCAAGTTTTGTTACGATTACCGCCTTGTAACCAAAGGGCTCAAACTGCCGCATTATTTCGATTATGCTGGAAGTTTTTGTAGCCGCGGCAAATGTCAGGTATACCTCCGCGCCCGGGCCGCAAACTTCGAGCATCTTTTTCATCTCCGCGAGTTCTACGGAAGCGCCGGGACTCCGCCCTATGGTATCGACAAAAATTGTGTCAAACGAATCGGCGCGTAACGCTATTTCTTTTTTCAACAGGTCATCATCGTCAACCGCGACAAAATCAGCCGCCAGACAACTCGCCAGCTCCTTCAACTGCTTGTCCGCCGCGATTCGGAAACGGTCTATTGTGATGAGACTCACTTTCTGACTCTCCTCGCCGTCCGCAGGGTAATACATGAAACCCGCGGCGAGTTTGCAGATGGTTGTTGTTTTTCCGACGCCTGTAGGCCCCACTAGCACTATGATTCGCGGACGCTTGTACGGTCCCTTGTCATCATATATTTTTACACGATCCCCTATCCACTCCAAAACTTTCTGTTGAACCTCTTCGTAATCGTCTAGCGCCTCGATGGGGAGTTCTTTGCGAAAGTGTTCGATCACTTCTCGTCTAAAATACCGGCTGAAATCGTTCTGTTCCAGCGCCTCGCTTATTTTTTCAAAAGTTTCATGCCCGCCGGAAGCGGCGCTATGGGTGGACGGCGGTGGCGGTGACGTCAGTTTTGTATCAATTTTATCGCTAAGCAGTTTAACTTGGGTCAGTATCGCCTGCAAATTCGGATCTATTCCCCGTATTTCTGCGGCAGCGGAAAGGATTTTTTCCTTTTCCACCTCCCCGTCCGTGCCGCTGGACAATCCGGCGTTTTTTTTGAATATACTTGCCGCATATTTTGAAAGGTCCGGCGTTTTTGGAGTGGGAACAATAACTGAAGCTATCACATTTTCTTTTGAAAAAAGACCAAGAAAACCGCCGCTTCTGACCCATTTATGCTGATAAATATAGGCGCGTTCCCCATAACGTTCCCGCATGATGGCCTGACATTCGGCGAGTGTAGGCGCTTGCACAGTGTAAGTTTCTGTCGTCATATCTACTCCGGTAAATATGAATTCTCGTAAAGAGCGCGGGCAATCGGCATACGGCGTCCCATACCGAAGGCGCGCGGCGAGATTTTCAGCACGGGCGGCGACTGCCGGCGCTTGAATTCCGCACGTGCGACAGTCTTGATTATTGAAGCGGCCAATTCCCTGTCTTTTCCCCGTTTCCCTATCTCATCGGCGCTCAAATTGTTAAACAGGTACAGTTTGAGTATTTCGTCAAGTTCATTGTAAGGCGGCAGGCTGTCCTCGTCCTTCTGATTGGGGCGCAGTTCGGCGGATGGCGGTTTGTCAAGAATCGCCTGCGGAATCACCGTCTTTCCCCGCGCCGCAAGCGATTTTTCGTTGATTCTATGGCAAAGCGCAAACACTTCCGTCTTAAAAAGATCGCCGATTGGGGATAAAGCGCCGTTCATATCACCATAAAGCGTACAGTAACCCATCGCAAGCTCGCTTTTATTGCCTGTTGAAAGCAACATGGATTGCCATTTATTAGAAAAAGCCATCAAAAGGCTCCCGCGAATACGGGCTTGCAGGTTTTCTTCGGCAATATCGAAGGGGCGGCCTTCAAAAAGCCCTTCCAAACTCGATAAAAACGCGGCAAATACCGGTTCTATCGGCAAAGTTTCGCAGCGGCAGCCCAAATTTGCCGCCAATTCCGCCGCATCGTCCCGCGAACCCTGAGACGAGAAGCGGGAAGGCATACTTATAGTTACGACATTACCCGCCCCGACAGCCCGCGCCGCCAAATACGCGACAAGAGCCGAATCTATCCCGCCTGAAAGCCCCAGATGAGCGCGGGAAAATCCGCATTTCCGCATATACTCGGCTATCCCCATCACGAGCGCTTCTTCCAGCGTATCAAGCTCGTCAACCGGTATGTCCGTTATTTTACCGATGGGAAAACCTTCTCCGTCGTGAACAGTTTCTCCCTCGCGTTTTCTGCCTTGAGACGGCGGACAGTTTGAAGTTTCGCGGCGGTGAGCCGTTTCCCCGCCGGCGGCCTGCCCCGCCTCCATTGTTATAATATCCTCCGCAAAAGGCGAAGCGGTTTTTATCTTTGTATCTGCGTCCATGAAGAATGAGCGGCCATCAAAAATGATTGAATCGTTTGCGCCGACCGCGTTTATGTAGACAATGGGGATGCCGCCGCGCCGCCCTATTCTTTCCGCTAGTTCAAGCCGGGCGCGATGTTTGCCCGCGTAGTACGGGGAAGCGGACGGCACCGCCAGCAGGGTTATGCCACGGTCCATAAGGCGGCGCACCGGATCTTCAGCATACTTCGTGCCGGGCGTTTCCGTTTCCCGCCATACATCCTCGCATATAGCGATACCCACGCGCTCATCCTTGTATTCGAAGCATGGCCAACTGCGGGCAGGCTCAAAGTTGCGCGCCTCGTCAAACACATCATAGGTGGGCAGCAACGTTTTTACCTGTTCAAAAACAAGCTCCCCGTCGAGAATAATGCCGAAAGAGTTTACAAGAGCCTTACCGCGCAGCGTTGGATTGCGGTTCACATAACCCACGCCAACCGCGATGCCGGCGGGTATTTCCCGCTGTAATAACCGCAGCGACCTGATGTTTTGCTCAACAAAACAATCCTGGTCGAGCAGATCCATGGGCGGATAACCACATAACGCCAGTTCCGGGAACAACGCGAATTCCGAGCCATGCTCGTCCCGCGCCTTTCTCGCGTAAGCGATAACTTTTTCGCGGTTACCAGAAAAATCGCCGATAGTTGAGTTTATTTGTGCTGCGGAGATACGCATAACTCTATTAGTATATTCGAGGCAAGCGTCAAATTCAACCTGTTATAACTCTAGTCCGCGAATTTGTCCGCAGATTACACTGATTATGAATGAACCTCCCCGCCCTGAAGTCGCATATGTGCGGCAAACTTTGGGGCGGGGGAGCAGACCCACTGCGAATAAATCCATTAAGTCCCATTTTAACTGTAGTGGCGTAAGAAACGGGAAAACCGGATTAATCCCTCACCTTAAAAGGATTGATAGAATCCTCCAGTTCTCGTACTCCTGCTCTGGTATGTTCCACCGCAAGAACCACCAATTCGGAATTAGCGCTCAGAGACTTGGCGCCGTCTTCGCACCTGGACACTTTATCATCCACGCTACGGCTTAATTTCGTAAGACTGCGACAGGATTCTACCGCGCTGGCGGCGCTGGTTTTCATTGTCGCAGCGCCGTCTTTCACATCACGGGTAATTGACTGAAGAACGGCGATTGAATCCAATAACTGCTGGGAACCTATGCCCTGTTCCCCGGTGGCGTACTTCATATCCGACGATATTTTCTCGATCTGGCGGATCATATCAATCATGACATCGAAAGACTGTTCCACATGAGACGAAGCTTCGGCAATATTCTTGATCCGTTTCTGCACCGACAGCAAGGCATCTCCGGAACTCTTTGCCTGCTGAGCGGTGGTTTCCGCCAACTTACGGATTTCCTGTGCCACCACTGCGAACCCCTTACCAGTTTCCCCGGCATGGGCCGCTTCTATTGCAGCGTTCATCGAAAGCAGGTTGGTCTGGGTTGCCACATCGGAAATAACCTTGTTCATCTCCGCCAGAGCCTGAGATTCTTGTTCTACCAGCTTTGTCGCTTCCGCAGTCTCGGAAAGCCGCTTTTTCTCCTCCAAAGACGAATGAACCAGTTCATGAATATGATTATTGGCGGTAACGGTACTGTTTTCGATAGAATGGATATTCGCCACCATCTCCTCTATCGCAGAAGATGCCCCGCTGATCTGATCGCCCTGTTCCCTAATCTTTTCGTTCAGGTTTTCAATCTCAGTCATCACATGGGTAACGGAAGATTCATTTTTGAGGATTGATTCATTCTCCCTTTTCACATCGTTCTGAATGAAATCTATCGCTTCCATGACAACGCCGATAACATTCCGGGTATCGGTAACGGAAAGAGAAAGTTCCTCCGTTACTTTGCCTATGTTGCGGGAAGAATCCTTGATTTTCTTTATCAGGACGCTGATACTGCCTGCAAATTGATTGAATCCGCCGGACAAGGCAAAAGCTTCACGCGAGGCGTAATCCGGGGTTACGGCGGTTAAATCACCTTTAGAGATGATTGTAAAAGAGGCCACCAACTGCTTAAAGGGCACTGTAAGGTAGCGGCTGAAGACCAGAGCAACCAAACTAGACACGGCGGCTATAGCCGCTACGATAATAATAACAACCCGGAGCAGGCGGACAGAGGCATCGCGGAGAGAATTTAAAGAACCAGAAGAAACCAAGAACCAGTCTGTTCCACTCACCGGCGCGGAGCAAATATAAGTGTCGCCGTCAAACGAAACGGAAATTTTATTGGATAAAATTTCTTCCTTGTTCAAGCCGTTTATATCATCAAAGATACTTTTGTTCATAACATATTCAAGATTCGAATGAACAATATACCGGCCAGCGCCGTCAATAAGAACCGTAGTGCCGTCTTCGGTTATTTTTCTTTGTGATACGATACCGTTTAATACATCTGCAAACACATCAACCGCTATAACGCCGGTGATGTTCCCCGCCGCGTTCCTGACGGTACGGGCTACGGTAATGCAGATTCTTTTGGTATCGCTGTCTACATAGGGTTCAGTAATCACTGTTGTATCTGGATGTGCCATGGTGTCAATGAACCATGACCGTTCCGGGGCATCCCAATCAGGGTCGGGAACATACCCGCTGGAAAATACAACATAACCGCCGGGAGCGTGCCGGGAAATCACTGTACCGTAATACATATCAAAAGCATCCGGAACAGTAGCGACTGTCTGTATAAGAACATCCAGTTTTGTTTCAACGGAGGGCAACGAATCAAAAATCGCCGCGCCGTTGTTGACCATATCCAGGAAAGGGGTCAGGGCACACTGTATATCCGTATTGATGTACCGCATAGTCATCTCCGCTGTAGAACGAAGATTTTCCCCGGTAATTTTGTTGATGTTAGACATAAAAATGACTGAAAAAACTACCGAGATAACAATTACCAAACTCAGACACAATACTAATATCTGAAAAGCCAAAGACGCGTGTTTCTTAATATGCCACCTCCTCCAGATAGTCCTCTTGACAATCATAGTGTGCAGACTTTAGCGTTTTTCTACAAGCCGTTATATCATGATAGCAAGCCGCAATGAGCCTCCGCGCGGCAAGCGTACAAACAAGTTTGTGCCGGGTATTAAACCAGATATTGCAGACTGAACCTCCCCGCCCTGAAGTCGCATATGTGCGGCAAACTTTGCGGCGGGGAAACAGACCCATACGCACTAACTTAATAAGCATTGCTCATCTGATACCGTATTCCCCGCTTTCGTTTTTCACATTCAAGACGTTTCGCTATCTGCTCGTAATCTTCAAGTATCCGCAAACTCAAATTAGCCTTAAATACCAAATTAACGAACGCCGTTTCACG
>JAISZZ010000154.1 GCA_031284385.1 Treponema sp. | reverse complement strand
CCACCCACCCCAACAACCAAACACCCGCAAACAACCCCCCCCAAAAAAAATTCCGGGGGGGGGGGGATTTATCCCATAAATAAAGGGCTTGGCGAAACCGAAACCGAGATTGAATTATTTGCCATTCTCGATAATAAAAATACAGGTGGAAATACTACAGTCAAGTCGCTCGCCTCATTGAATGATTTCATAGAAAAAATAAAAATTACCACACTTGATAATTTTGCCCACGAACAAAACTTAAAAAAGCTTGATTTTATAAAGGCCGACATTGAAGGTGCCGAACGTGATATGCTGAAAGGAGCGCGGGGGGTATTAAAAGAATTCGCGCCAAAACTTGCTATTTGCACATACCATTTGCCTGACGATCCGCGGGTTCTTGAAAATCTAATCATGGAAGCGAATCCAAAATACCGCGTAAAACAAATAAGCAAAAAACTTTTTGCTGCCGTGAGCTAAGGAACTATAAATTTTGCCGTGCTTACAAGATACCCCGCCGCAAAGTTTGCCGTATATGTGCGGCTTTAGGGCGGGGTGGCTCATTAGAATTGTTCAAAACGGCAAAATGCACAGCATTTGCCGCGACTTGTGAGCGAACTAATAAGATTCTTGAACAAGTCCAATCAGCGTTGCTTTAAGAATTAGTTCGGGTGAATGTTACCTTGTAACCGTAAGATGCCTGCGGCTGCCCACCTGCACCCATAGATATTGTTTCAATTTCCGCAGCCGTAATTGTGTTTTTTCCTGTTGTGTCAAACGAATAGGCTGTAAAGGTATTTGTGCCGGTCATGAACACTATCAGTATATCCGTCTTAAGAAACGAGTCATAAACAGTGGAATATGCGATTTTGAACTGCGCCGCTTGTTCTCCAGCATATTTCAAAATTCCGGTTCCATCAGAGTTAAATTGATATTCGGCCAGATAAGGTGTCATCGTTTCTTTCCATGTCCCTCCTGCGAGAATACTTGTTAAAGTGAAGTCGCGGTCTCCGTTGCCGGAAGTTGAGCCGGTATATCGCGTGAATGGAGCGGTATTTCCGTAAATAAATGAACCGTCATTTTTATAACCGTCAATTTCCGTTACGTTTATCGTGTTTTTACCGGAGGTCTCGAATGAATATCCGCTGATTCCACCGTCAGTAGATAGAAAAGTAACAAGAATATTGCCTGAAATCAGATATGCGCCGGTATAAGCAGCTCCGCCGCCATATTCCTTAGGTAAATCCGGGAATGAGGCGGTAAATGTTCCATCCGTCTTGTACTCTGAAACCATTACCGCATTATCCATGCTTGGAATTTTGGACTCCCATTTTCCCAAAAACGGATTTTTCGACCCGTCTCTGCCTGCGCTATGGGAACATCCGGCAACCAACAATGCGGCGGCAATAAGCCACGCGACTAATGCCTTTCTACCAGCAAATTGCTTTTTCATAAAACCTCCGTAGTCAGCCACAGTTACGACAAGCTAACTTTAATTAGTCTAAACTAACTATTTAACGGAGTCAAGCCTATTGACGTTTCGGCGGGATAGCGTTTCGCGCCGCTTGCCCGGCGCGAAACGCTGTTTAGGTCAGCGCTTGTATTTCATAGTTTCTAAATTCGTATCGCCGCGCTGTATGTCAAACCAGAGTTCTTTGCCGGCTTTTTCGCGTAAAATACGGTAGAATGTTGTCAAGTCGTTTACAGTCTCGCCGTTTACTGCCGTGATTATATCGGCGCGTTTAAGGCCGATGATGGCGGATGGGCTTTTGTCAATCACCTGAATAACGACAAGCCCCTTGTTTATTTTATCATCAAGCTGCATCTCTTTTTTTATTTTATCGCCCAGCGGTAACGCGAGGAGTCCGGGCCAAAGTTTGCCGTTTTCCGCAGCGACATCGTTATTGCGGACGGCGATTGTAACATTTAGATTCAAGCTGTCTTTACCGCGAAGCACCGTAAATTTATGTTTTTGGCCGGCTTTTAGGTTTGCGACAATGCGTGTAAGCTGTCCCGCGCTGCGAAGTTCCTTGTCATCAACCGCCGTAATAAAGTCGCCGGGTTGAATACCGGCCTTTGCTGCCGGTGAATCGATGAATATACCGGATGCAAGGGCGCCTTGAGTGCCCTCTATGCCCATATCGCGGGACATTTCGTTGTTTACATCGAGTAACGACACACCAAGCCAGCCGTCACTCACTTTTCCCTCATTTATAAAATCATCGATAACGGTCTTTGCGTTGTTTATCGGTATCGCGAAGCCCAATCCCATAGAACCGCCGCCCGTACTGCTCGCAATCCACATATTGATACCAATGACCTCGCCCCGTATGTTTACCAGCGCGCCGCCGGAATTTCCCTGATTGATAGAAGCGTCCGTCTGAATAAAATCGTTGATATTGTCCCCGGGACCGCCAGTGCGTCCTACGGCGCTCACTATTCCCATAGTTACGGACGATTCAAAGCCCAGCGGATTGCCTACAGCTATCGCCCAATCACCCACATCGACAATATCGGAATCGCCCAAGACAGCGAGCGGGTACTTTTCATCCGCCGTGAATTTTACCATCGCCAGATCGCGGCGCGGTTCGCGGGCCAAGAGTTCCGCCGGATACTCCTTGCTGTCTCCTGTGGCTATCCGTATTTCATCAACCGGATTCCCGTTACTGTCCGTAACGACATGGTTGTTTGTCAAAACAAAGTATGTATTTTTGTCTTGCCGGACTATTATTCCGGATCCCAAACCCTGTGAACGGAATTCGCGGCCTTCACCCTGTTGTTGCGGTCCAAAGAAAAATTCAAACGGGATGCCCGGAAAATTGGGGGTTTCCTGCTTGCGAACAGATACGGTTTTCAGCTCGACAACCGATGGAACAACCTTATCGGCGACAGCCCGAAAAACTGTTTGTATGCTTTCCGCGGTTTCAAGCGCGTTCTGCGGAATGGTTATCGTATTTTGTTGCGCTTTGACAGTCAGTTTTGACTGCGGACTTGTACAGGTAAACGATAAAAACGCGAACGAAAATCCAAAAATAGCGCCGATAAGAACCAAATTAAAAACAAAAAGATTTTTTGACGAAAGTTTTTTTAGCAAATCCATAAAATAAGCTCCTTTGTAAGGATAGTATTTAACAGTAGTTTAGCAAACTGTTTTTTATAATAGGCTTTTAACGGTAAAATGAAAATACCGCAAAATAGTTACACTGACACCGCCCGGCGGTTCGTTGGCCGCGCTGCTACATTCGATAAAAACAGCAAAATACGCCGCATTTTGTACAGCATTTGCTGCAACTTGGGAGAAACCATAAGGTTCTTGAACAAATCAATTTCACTTTAACCATAAATCGGTTTTAATTAAAGCGGTTTCCAAAAACTTTCGGTAATTTTACATTTATGGGTACGGACTTTTCATGCTCAAAACTCGATTATCTATGGCAACGCTGATGCGCCAACGAAGTTAATCAGCCCTTCCTCGCGGTTCAGGCGTTCCACCGGTTTGTCCGATTTAGTTTTAGTGGACTTGTTCGACAACCTTAGGGGTTGTCTCCCAAGTCTTGCAAAATGCGCGGCATTTTGCTGCTTTTAAGCGGAAGTTGTTCAAAAACTGAAATTTTTGAACAACTCTAGTTAGCTTTTCTGTTGTAAACCCAATAACTATTATTGGAATAAATTATGGTAAGTGTATCTCCCGAAATATCGGCGCTTGTCGCTAACCAGCGATTACTTCACCCCTTCATATTAAGAAGCATTGTGAACACTAGCGGCACGCACGGACAACACCGAATCCGCCTGCGTATTTAAAAGGCGGCTGACCGCCTTACTTTTTGGCTGATTTTTTGTAGAATTGATATATCTTTGTAGTAAAATTTAAGGAATTTCCATGGCGGATACAGAAATACAAGCCGCGCCGGGGGGCGAGTCCGGCGGCGGCGGTAAAATTATACCTCTCGCGATTGAAGATGAAGTAAAGACCG
>JAISZZ010000137.1 GCA_031284385.1 Treponema sp. | reverse complement strand
CAGTGCGCTATGCAAAACAATTCAACATTGAGCAGTTGCCGGACGGCGTAAAACTTGTAACGGATTACGATGAAAGACGCTGCCTTATCGTGCCGGACGGCGCGGAAGCGCCGGATTTGGACACGGATTTGATCGTGCGCTCCCCGGTAAAAAGGGCACTCTTTATGTCAACTACGCAGATCGGCCTATTGGACGCGCTAGGTGATGAAAGCCTCTACGACAGCGTGGCGGCGGTTACTATACCGGCGGAACAATGGGTGATAAAACCCGTCGCGGAAGGACTGCGAAGCGGCAAGATACAGTACATAGTTCAGAATACATGGGGCGCGATGGATATTGAGGCGGTAATCAGCTTGCGGCCGGACATCATTTTTGCCGGTATCGTGAGTCCGGGCGCGAGTGATATTTTTACTCAGTTTGACGAGGCCGGCCTTAACTATGTCGTGATTGGCGAATGGCTGGAAGATTCAAACTACGCATCGCTTGAGTGGATAAAATTCATAGCGGCTTTTTACAACAAAGACGCGGAGGCGGATGCTGTTTTCAGGAGGCAGACGGCGCGGCTTGACGAACTGTTAAAACTTACGGAGGATATTCCGGCGGACAAAAGGCCGCTTGTCGCCTGCGGCAGCGTTTATGATGGTGTAGTTTACACGCAGGGCGGCGATTCGGTTACGGCACGCGAGTACCGGAAAACCGGCGGGCGCTATTTTTTGGAGGAAGGAACGGGCGGCGGTACGCTGCGTATTACCCCTGAAGAATTTTTCATCAAGGCGCGTGAAGCGGACATCCTGATTTACAATTCAATGATACAGTACACACCGGACAAAACCGCGCTTTTGGCGGAAAGCCCGCTGTTTTCCGGTTTCAAATCTTTCAAGGACGATCGGATTTATGTACTCGCTTCCGGCTATTACATGAACGGAGCTAAGATAGATGTGAAGTTTGAAGACACAGTGTCCATTTTCCAGCCTGAATTATTTGATAATGGTAACCGGCGGCTTACTTTTTACGAAAAACTGCCGGATTAGCCCGCCATTTTCAAATGCGGCGTAGATTATTGCCGTTTTGCCTGCTAAACTAATAGTTGAGGACGGATGTGCTGATAAAAAAATTATATTTAATCACCATTTTATTATTGACAGCAAATTTATTGATGGCGGAAACTAAATTTTTCTGGAGTTTGGATGCCGGACTTTTGGTTAGCTCATCGCAGACAGACAGTGGAATTATTTCCGGCCATTTGAGTACTGATAGCGGCAGTAGTTATAAGGCTGACCAAGAAGGACTTTTGGGTTATGGCGGTATATTTTCACTGCATAGCGGTATAGGTGTAAATAATATTTTTATTGAAACTGGAATCGATTTTTGTTTGGGCAACAGAAATGAGAAAATTATAACATTTGTAGACTACAATATAGAAAATGCAAAAATTCAAATTTCTTACTCATATTCTTCGTTGGATATACCCCTTCTTGTTTCAATGCCCATAAAGTTATCAGAGAAATTCACTATTAGGCCTGCGGCGGGCTTATACATCTCGATACCGATTGGAAAAATGGAATATCATCAGGAAGCTAAAGGTTTTTCCAATCCAACATTTACAGAATCATATAATATAACAAGCGTTATACTTTCAGGTTTTGAAAGTGATATTAAATTTATTTGCATGATTGAAGAAATAAAAGGCGGCATTTTTTTCAAATGTAATTTTAAGTATGATTTAAACCCGCTGCACAGCGTAACAGATGATTATACTCCTTTTACTACAAGCCGGCAGTCGCTGTCATTTTCTGCTGGTTACGAAGGTGTGTTTTAGAGATGATAATCAGTGTGAGCAGACGTACTGATGTTCCGGCATACTTTGCGGAATGGTTTTTTAGCCGTTTGAGTGAAGGGTATGTCGAAGTTGTAAGCCCTTTTAATATCAGGCTTATACGTTATATCCCGCTGCGTCCAGATGATGTTGATGCTTTTGTATTCTGGACAAAGAATCCATATCCTATGCTTGATAAGTTGAATTTATTAAAAGATTACCATTATTATTTTCATTTTACGCTTAATCCGTACAATAACGATATTGAAGTCAATCTGCCGCAGTTGTGGCAGCGTATTGATACTTTCAAGGCTCTTTCCGATGTTATAGGCGCCCATCGTGTTATATGGCGCTATGATCCGGTACTGCTTGGCGGTGAAATAAATATTGATTTTCATATTAGAAATTTTGAGGAAATATCGAAACGACTAGAGGGCTATACTGAAAAAGTGATATTCAGTTATATAGATTATTACAAAAAAATAGAGGCTGCTCTAAAAGTGCTGAATATAACAACTCTGGAACACGAACAAAAACTGACTGTCGCCAAAAATTTTTCTAAAATCGCTCACGCTTTTGGATTTGTAATTGAAAGCTGTTCCGAAAATATTGATTTAACGCATTATGATATATCACCCGCGTCCTGCATAGATGCGCGTTTGCTGGAACGTATTATAGGAAAAACAATTTCGTACAAAAAAGATAAAAATCAGCGACAGTTTTGCGCTTGCGCCGCCAGTACCGATATAGGTATGTACAAAAGCTGCCGCACTGGTTGTGTATACTGTTATGCCAAATGAATAATCCGTGAATTTATACGAAGCGGGCGGGGCAGGGCGGTCTGCTTTTTGCGTTGTGGGTGCTGGAGTGTGTATGGTACCGATTGGGGGGGGGGGGGGTATGAGGATTTATTGGCGACGCAACTGCTGCGATTATTATTTTTTCAAGAAATCCATATTTGGAAGTACAGGCTTAGATGCCGCTGCCGCCTGATTTTCAGATTTAATGGCTTCAAAAACTTCTTCACGGTAGACTTTGACCATTTTAGGAGCATCTACACCTATTCGCACCTGATCGCCGCGTACTTCAATAATTGAAATAGTTATGCCTTCGCCGATAATTATTTTTTCGCTTGTTTTGCGAGTCAGAATCAGCATGGTGCCTTCTTTTCGGCAGGCGTGCCAATTTTGACATCAGATGCCGGAACGTTATCCGATAGCTCTCTGATGATATCGTGTTTTGTTCTCCATCGAGGATCGCTTAAAATAATCTGTTTTCCTAAACGAGTGTCGCGGTTTATAACGATTGGGCCTTGTAAGTTGGCAGTCATGGGGCCGCCGTCTGCGGGTATTGTTACTATTGAAAATACAAGAGCTTTTTCCGGCGAAGACACGCCGATGTCGGCAAGCTCATCATCTTCCACATTTAATTCATAGTTAGGCACGAACAGAAACGGACTTATCATTATGAATGCCGCTGCCGCGCTTTCGGTGGACTGCAGCCAGAAAAAAGGCTGCTGTTCTGCGTCAAGCATAACGTACTCTTTTAAAGACTCAAAACCAAAAAGCCCTGACGGAACTAGAATTTTTTGCCTTTCATCAACATCAATGGATCCATAAGCCTTTGTTATAACTTTCAATCTAATCTCCGTTATCTAAGAAAATCTAACAAAGTTTGTGGGATTATCCTGGCCGCAGTCTGAAGCGCAGCCTTGTGCGCCATATCCAGCATATTGAATTCTACCGACGCGCTGGCGAGATCGAGTCCAGCTTCACGGCTTAGACTTTCCGTAACATTTGGAATTTCCATGTTTATTCTTTGCCATGTCATTTCAACACGTTCCGCACGGCTGCCTAAGTCCGCGATACGCGTATGGAGGTTATCCAAGGCCTGGTCAATGCCACCCAGTCCCTGTCCGCCTATAAATTGCTGGTCTCCGTTCATCATGGCATCGCGCAGATCAATCACCACGTCAAACAATGAGCCGCCCGTAACGCGGGCACTGGGGGACCAGTTAGGAGCGCCCTGCTCTGAATTTCCGCGTATGAGGCCTAAATCCCGTAAAACCGACCCCGTACCGGACGCATCTTCCATACGAATGAGGTGAGGCTCAGTCCCCGTAATTACGATTCCCTGTGTTTCAGGATCTATATACGCTTTTACAGAAGCCGCCGAATCGTTGATTTTCGCCACTATTGCGCGGACGTTATCTCCCACATTTACCGGTATCTCTACGCTATCGATAAAAATTGAGCTTTCGGAAGGCACAGCATAGTTGCTTGCGTCTACTGTTGACGATACAACCATTTTTTCCGCCCAGAAAGCCTCACCGCCGCTTATGTCAAGCGAGCTGTAAGTCTGATCGCTGATTTCTAGTCTGCGTTCCGCTCCCGCTCCGCGATATTCAACACGTACCGGTTCGGCGCTGCCAAGTCCTTCGACAGTTCCATCCACAATCCTGAAAGGCATTGTAAAAGACTTATCACCGGCAAAAGTGTATTTTCCGTCTTTGCCATTAGCATTCGCGATCGAAGTCAATTCTTTTAACAGTTCGTTTATCTCAACGCCCATCTTCGCCGTATCTTCTTTTGTATAGATGCCGTTTGCGCCTTGAACTGCAAGTTCGCGCACGCGCTGCATTATATCATTCGCTTGCCGCAAATAACCGTCAACAAACTCATAATGCTCCCGTGCGTCCAGCGTGTTTTTTTCAAAACGTTCAAGTCTAGTGATGAACGAACTGTATCGTGTCGCATGAGACGCGGCAATCGGGTCATCCCGCAATTCACGAATCCTGCTTTGGCTGGCAATTTTTGCTTGGATAGAAGAAATTTCCTCTTCTTTCCGCCGCAGTCGGTACTGCATATCATCATTAGGCATATTTGTGGATACTCTAAACATTGTTCAACCCCTATACTTAAATATCGGATTTGTTTTGATGAAACTAATGAATTACATATGAGGTGAACAGTGCCGAGTGTTTTTAGACTTTAACTCTATTATGTATTAAACCAGACGGTATTATAAATTTCCTTGCACGGCCGAGCCTCCGGTCAAATCAATACAACGCTTAAAATACCTTACGGAGGCTCATAGGAAACCGAATTTCCCTAAACTTCATAACCCCTACGGGAGTCGAACCCGTGTTGCCGGGATGAAAACCCGGTGTCCTGACCACTAGACGAAGGGGTCATATATTAATTAAAGTCTAACTTTTTATGTTTTATGTGTCAATATGGCTGCGGTGCAGTTCAACCATCTCTGCGTATAAAAGCGTCATGGTATCCGTAACGCTTAAAACGCAACAGCAAAGCGTTACTTTCACCTTCATTTACAGGCCCAACCAAAAGTTTATATTTTGGTGATTTTAAGTTTTCAGTCGTTTCAAGTGCGTAAGGATAAGCCCAGTTTAAACTGGTCAATTTACGCGCTAAAACTTCTTTACGGTCAAAAAGCCCTATTTGCAGATAGTATTTACCACTTTCAAGGTTTTTTATCAGCATTAATGAAACTTTATCGCCGCTGTTATCATTTTCTTTATGAACCGGCCCAATATCCATGATAATTTCTGGAGGGCGGTCAGGAGCCGTTTCAAGACGGACTATAGTATCGTATATTTTGCGTAAAATAACTTCACCTTCTGTATCATCAATAAACTGAGGTTCACCGGTTAAATCATGCGGCAAATCACCCGGTTCTGCGTAAACAAGGGAAGAATCCACTCTATCCCTGAAACGCGGGTCTGGGAAATTACCTGTACCGGCCTCAGGCGGCGGACTGCTTGCGATAACGTATTCCACCCCATCTTCGTCTGTAAGAATCCAGTATCCGTCAATAAGGGCGATAGTGCCTGTCATGCCCGGCTCTGCATAAACGAGGGATGCTTCCACTCTATCCCTGAAACGCGGGCCTGGGAAATTACCTGTACCGGCCTCAGGCGGCGGGCTGCTTGCGATAACGTATTCCACCCCGTCTTCGTCTGTAAGAAACCAGTGTCCGTCAATAAGAGCGATAGTGCCTGTCATGCCCGGCTCTGCGTAAACGAGGGATGCCTCCACTCTATCCATAAATCGTGGGTCTGGGAAATTACCTGTACCGGCCTCAGGCGGCGGGCTGCTTGCGATAACGTACTCCACTCCGTCTTCGTCTGTAAGAAACCAGTGTCCGTCAATAAGTTCGACTGTGCCTGTCATGCCCGGCTCTGCGTAAACGAGGGATGCTTCCACATTGTCGGGACGTAGTATTGCGTCAGACAGATTATCCACGCTGCTTTCATCCAGAAAAGCGCCTGGATAGACGACATCAGGGGGCAGCGGAATATCGTCGCCTAAAACATATTCGTTGCCGGCATCGTCTTTAAGTACCCAGTGTCCGTCAATAAGTTCGACTGTGCCTGTCATGCCCGGCTCTGCGTAAACGAGGGATGCTTCCACATTGTCGGGACGTAGTATTGCGTCA
>JAISZZ010000113.1 GCA_031284385.1 Treponema sp. | reverse complement strand
ACATCCGCGAATTCTTCCGCCGTATTGAAACTTTCCCCTCCTGACATAACGCCCTCCCTAGTATTTGTTCATTATATCATAGTTTCCCGGAAAGCGGAAAATTTATGGGTCAAGTTTAGTTGTTATCGCGGAGGATGACCTGAAGTTGCGCGTTCCGGGCCAGATAGCCGGCTCGGAACAATTCGGGTATCTAAAGCTCGGCCTTGCCGGTACCGTCCGCGATGCCGCCGAACTTTCCCGCGCCCGCACGGACGCTTTCGCCATTCTGGAGGCTGATCCGGGCCTGCTCCTGCCCGAAAATCTCTGCGTCGGCACCGTCCTCCGCCGCGCCGCGCCCTTTTCCAATACTGGGGGAGAAGCCCACCAGACAAGCGGTACGCCGCAATTTGGCCGGATTGAATAATTTTGTAGCGTTTGGCCTGTTCGCGTGTTATAATTATAAAGCCATGGTTGAGTTGTTTTTACAAAAAAAAAATACCGTTTTTGCACTTGTCGGCGCCAGCGGCACAGGAAAAAGTTATAACGCGAAACTTGTGTCGCAAAAACATCATATCGATTTTATAATTGACGATGGCCTTTTAATACGAAACAACCGCATCATAGCGGGACACTCGGCAAAAGAGGAAAAAACATTCATGGCGGCGGTCAAAGCGGCAGTATTCGACGAAAAAAACCGCCGCGACGAGGTTGCGCGAAAGCTGCAAACCGAGAAATTCTCAGGCGTACTAATCATAGGCACTTCCGAAAAGATGGTAACAAAAATCGCCGTCCGTTTGCAGCTTCCCCTGCCTTCCCGTATCATCTACATCGAAGATGTCGCTACGCGGGACGATATTGACAGCGCACTCAGAACAAGACGGGTTGAAGGCAAACACATCATCCCTGTACCGTCAGTTGAGATTAAACGCGGCTATCCTGAAATATTTTTTTCAACCATTTCTATATCGAAACCCTCAAAAGTGCAGGTGCCAATCCAATCCATTCCCGTCATACACGAGGAATCCCTTGTGCGTCCAGCATACTCCATTCCTCAAAAGCTGTTTATTTCAGAACAAGCGCTCAGCCTGATGGTCAAAAACTGCGTTCAGGAGTTTAATGACGGCTTTAAGGTCAAAAAAATCGAGGTAAAAGACATGGAAACCGGTTATAGGCTGGTCATCACGATAGACGTAAATGTCGGAGTCGAGCTAGAAAAAAAAATTAGTGAACTTCGGCAATATATTACCGAAAATATAGAGAAGTACACTGGAATTCTTATTGAAGAAGTGAATATCATTATAGACAAAGTTATTGAAATGATACATTAGGCCTACCCATGAAATTAAGCGGACTGGCCTATAGATGTTTCATTACAGGGGGAGAGATGAATAAAATCGTAGTAGCCTTATTATTTGCCGCAGCTTTGGCGGGTCCATTGATGGCGCAATACGATGCAGTCAGTCCTATCAGGGTTGAGGTACGAAATCAATTTTTTAACGTTATTTCGGACGGTGGCAGTTATGACGCGGAAACGCTTTGCCGTGAAATGGAACTTAGATTTGATGTTTATAACAGATTGTTCCGGTTCAATCCGGCGGCTATGTCGGGACCTTTGCGTGTGGTCGCATTTACCAATAAATCCGCCTATGATAGTTATGTAATGTCAAAACTCGGCTCAACACGTGATGGCGCGGTATACCTGCACTATAGCCAACCGGAACGGCGCGAGCTTGTTGTCAACCGGGGGGCTCCGGACGAGGAGCGAATGCTCGCTCATCAAGCATTTATCCAATTTTTCAGAGCTTTCGTTCCTTATCCACCGACATGGATGAGGGAAGGCTTTGCCATTTATTTTAATACTCTAAAATTTGATAAAGAATCACGTGAAATGCGTTACGAAGAAAATCTTTCATGGCTTGAAACGGTTAAAACTCTCGGCATACATCAACCCTCGCTGGAATCAGTGTTTTTGGCGGATATAAACGGAATGCCGGAATACTTTCAGCCTGTTTCGTGGGCAATAGTATCTTTCTTTCTTAACAGCGGAGGAAATGGAGACTATTTTAGAGCGATTACCGAAGCATTCATGCTGCTTTCCCCAACTAAATCCGCCGCTGAAAATTCTCAAATTGTACTTGAGCGGCTTACAAACTGGAATACGCTTGATAAAATGCGTATAGACTACAGCAACTATATTGAAAGCAGAAAAACTTTTGCCGAGCTCATAGAATTCGGACAGCAGGCATACTCGGCAAAAGACCTTGAAAGCGCGGAATCATTCTTTCTTGCCGCATTATATCAGAAACCAACGCATTTCGCGCCATACTATTATTTAGGGCTTTTAGCTTACGATGAAAATAACTACGATATGGCGGATGCATACTACCGCTCCGCGTTGCAGTACGGCGCGGATTCAGCCCTCGTGAAATACGCTCTGGGCATCAATGCCGCGACAGCCGGAAAAAACAGCGAAGCTCTGGCCTATCTGGAAGAGGCCTCCTATGAATCTCCTGAACGCTACAAAGAGCGCGCCGAAAGCATAATGATACGGCTTAGATAAGCACTCAAAAATCTATGTCAAACTGCTGGTCATCTTCATAAATCTTAATATCCCGTCCCCTGATACGCAGGGGACGGATTTTTTTAACAACGATTCCATGGTCGGAAAAAATTTGGCGTATAGCCTTGCCAAGCTCTAAACGACGCGGACTCATCGGCATCACAAATTTTCTGGCCGCAAAAAAAGTTTTTCTGTACAGATCCGGCATCGCGCCATTCCAGTCTGTAATCGATTCAACATAATCAACTATCAAAGCCCATAACGCGCTGTTTTTTTCATTATCCTTAACGGCTAAATCTTCAAGCGACTTCATATAGTTATTTTTGAATTTTTCATTTTTCGCCATTATTCTGGATGCGTTAGGCTGCAAATACTGATACAAACCGTAACTATCAAGCGATTTGACTATTTTAGCCGGACATGAAGCGTTTATTATTTTTACTATTTCTTCAGTTAAGCGTGACGGCGAAACGGTTTCCAACAGTTGCGAGTCCGCCTTAATTCTATTTTTGAGTTTGGGGGGTATTTCAAAAGATGTCATCGCCGCATATTTTACGGCGCGTATCATACGGACAGGATCATCTTTAAAGATGGTGTCAAGAGGTATTACAGGATGAATTATTCGTTTTCGAATATCATCTACGCCGCCTATATAATCAATAACGAGTTCCTGTTCAGGATCGTAAAACAGCGCGTTCAACGAGAAATCCCGCCGCAATACATCGTCTTCAATCGTGCCGAATGTATTGCTGTTTGCGCCGTCCTTGAGCGACCGAAACGTAGCAAGCTCGTAAATTTTACTGCCAAAAAAAACATGAACCAGCCTAAACCGGCGGCCTATTACGCGGGAATTACGAAATATTTTTTTTATCTGCGTTGGATTCGCCACGCTCGCTATATCAAAATCTTTAGGTTTTTTCCCAAGCATAAGATCACGCACCGCGCCGCCTACAATATAGGTTTCATAACCTTCAGAACGAAGTCTTGAGCATATATACACCGCATCCGCGTCAACATCGCTCAGATTAACTTTATGTTCATCTTGTGTATAGACTACAGCTTTTTTTTGAGTCCTGCCATTCTCATCTTTTGAATATCTGAAACGCAAAATAAATCCTCTCACCTTTTATCCGCGGTGCGGAATATGACACGCCGCCAACAAATTTATTTGCCGTGCGGAGAGCACTGCAATGCGCGCCCACCACACGGAGATGTCCATTTTACATATAAATATCCCGCGCAATCATTTTGTATGCCTGTCAAGCCAATCACAAAGATTTCGCGTTACTTCCAATCGATTCATTTCATGCAGACATTCATGCCGTGCACCGGGGTAAAGCACAAACTCTATATCTTGTATGCCTATTTTCCTGTACCAGTCAACCAATGCCGCCGGCTCCGCGCCCATACCTCCAACAGGATCCGCGCTGCCGGAAAACACATATACCGGCAGATCTCTGTTTATACGTTCCATAACACGTCTACGTTGTATGCGTTGAAGCGCACAAATAAGATCACGGTAAAAACCTACGCTGACATCCTTCCCGCAGAACGGATCTGAAATATAGGCATCCACTTCATTTTCGTCTCTGGATAACCAGTCAAACATAGTCCGGTTAGGCTGAAACTCTTTGTTGTAAGCGCCAAATGTCAATTTATTGATAAATTGGGAATGTGCGCGAGTCCCGCGAACAGTGGAAAAAATCGTCATAAAAGGAGCGCCTATCGCTGCAATGGCGCTTCCCGGACACTTTGTCCCTGAAAGAATACAACCGGCAAGTGGGCGTTTATTGAACGTTTCTATATAGCTTTGGGCGATGAACGAACCCCATGAATGTCCAAATAAAAAAAGATTTACAGAATGGTAAACCTTTTGAATCTCCGTATTTATTTTTTCAATGTCAAGCATAATTTTTGAAAATGCCTTAATATCGGCGCAATGTCCAAAAAGTCCGCCTTTATCGGCGGGATTAACACTCAAGTCCGCAGTTCTACCATGTCCCCGCATATCCGCCGACCATACGGCATAGCTTCTTTCGCATAGATATGCCGCGGTTTCCGCGAAACGCAGGCTATGATCCGACATTCCGTGTATGATATGCAAAACACCCCTGGGCGTACCGTCCGGTTCCCAGCGTCTTAAAAAAAGTTTAACCTCATCCCTGGTGTCAAACCATGAAGTTTGCTCTAGCATTGAAATAATTATATTACAGAAAACATAAATTGTTAAGTCTCTAGGGCAACGCTGATTAACTTGAAGCCTCGCCAGCATAGCTGGCGCATCAGCGTTGCCCTAAGGAGCCAAGCTCATTTCATTACGCAAATGTGTCAACTTCGTTGACATTCGCATTAAAGTAGCACCAATTGCGTCAACTACGTTGACGAATGTGCACTCGCATAAATCAGTAGTTCCCTAGTGACCCTTAAATATTCTAACCGAAAGATGCCGCTGGAGACTTGACCGCACGGCGCTTCATTTTTGCAGATAGACGTACAGGCCGATGCCGCGCTCCGCAATGTTCCATGACGAAAGCGGCGAAGCGGCAAGTAACTCGTCCAGCTCAGCCTTGCTATACGCGCCTTTTCGCAGGAAAGCGGCGAACACAAAGTTCATCCAGAGGCGGCTCAAACCATGCAGACGCATACCGTCAAGCTCCGCCTTCAGCGCGGCGCCGCTCGCGTT
>JAISZZ010000031.1 GCA_031284385.1 Treponema sp. | reverse complement strand
TCTGGCGTTGAGATGACGTTGGGCAGTCCGCGACGCTCGGCCTCGCGCACCCACTCGTCCGAATAGCCGTTGCCGTTGAACACCACGCGGCGGTGTTTGGAGTACGATTCTTTTATCAGATTCTGAATCGCTTCGTTTTTGTTTGCCGCCTTTTCCAGTTTGTCCGCGAATTCGCTTAAAACCTGCGCGACAGCCAAGTTGAGGTATGTGTTGGGCGTGGCTATGGACTGGGACGAGCCGACCATGCGAAATTCAAACTTGTTTCCCGTGAACGCGAAGGGGCTTGTCCTGTTCCGGTCTGACACGTCTTTCGGCAGGCTTGGCAGGCTGGTAACTCCCAATTTTATGTTTCCGGTTGAATCTGTGTGGTGACTGCTCTTACCGTCCGCGATGTTGTCGAAAATCTCCGTGAGCGGGCCGCCAAAAAAGATTGATACAATGGCGGGCGGAGCTTCATTTGCGCCAAGCCGGTGTTCGTTGCCGGATGTAGCCACCGATGAGCGCAGCAACAGGGCATAACGGTCAACGGCTTCAACTACGGCAGCGGTGAACAGCAGGAAGCGGGCGTTTGAATGAGGATTCTCGCCGGGTTCAAACAGGTTTACCCCGTCATCCGTACTCATTGACCAGTTATTATGTTTGCCCGATCCGTTCACGCCGGCATAGGGCTTTTCGTGGAGCAGCGCCTCCATGCCGTGCCTGCGGGCCACGCTTCGCAGCGTCTCCATCACAATCTGATTCGCGTCAACCGCGCTCGTGGTATTGCTGTAAACGGGGGCTATCTCGAACTGATTCGGCGCTACTTCGTTGTGCTGGGTTTTGGCCGCGATACCGAGTTTCCAAAGTTCATAGTTAAGCTCCCGCATGAATTCCGCGACCCGCTCTTTTATCGCGCCAAAATAATGATCCTCCATCTCCTGACCTTTAGCCGGCACATTGCCAAACACGGTGCGTCCTGTCAAAAGTATGTCGGGGCGTTTGTCAAAGAAAGCCTTGTCTACCAAAAAGTATTCTTGTTCCGGCCCAACCGTCGTAAATACCCGCTTGGTTGTCGTGTTGCCTATCGAATTCAACACGCGCATCGCCTGTTTATTGAGCGCGTCCATCGAGCGCAGCAACGGCACCTTTTTGTCCAGCGCGTGTCCGTAATAGCTGATAAATGCCGTCGGTATGCAGAGTGTTGTTCCCGTTTTATCCTGTTTTAAGAATGCGGGACTGGTTACATCCCATGCGGTATACCCGCGAGCCTCAAATGTTGCCCGCAGTCCGCCGGAGGGAAAGCTGGACGCATCCGGCTCGCCTTTTATCAGCTCTTTACCGGAAAACTCCATGATTACCCTGCCGTCCCCTGTCGGCGCTATGAATGAATCATGCTTTTCGGCGGTGATTCCCGTGAGCGGCTGAAACCAATGTGTGTAATGGGACGCGCCTTTCGCTATAGCCCAGTCCCGCATAGAAGCGGCTACGACTTCCGCTACTTCCAGCGTCAATTCTTTCTCGCCGGCCTGAACCGCCAAAATTTCTTTGAAAATATTTTTTGGCAGCCGCTCCCGCATCAGCGCGTTTGAAAAGCTGTTCGAGCCGTATATCTCGGCTACCGGCGTTTTAGTAAAATCAACTTCTTTGAACATAAAATCTCCTATAAAAACTACAAATTTTTGAATCTTTGAATTATTCATGCAAGAACTATGCCAAGCGGACAAATCCCGCCTTGAGTTTTACGCAAACATTCAGTGTAATACGATGAAAATGATAAATTTGCGGGAACAGCCGGCCTGTTATCTATGGTTTGTCCAAGTTTTGATAAATTGACATTGAAAGCCGGAATATGCGGGGACTGCCCATTCGTGGACAACGCGGCTATGTTTTACGTCTAAAAAGATTCCGCCCTGCCAACACGCTACAATTTTGTAGTTTTTAGCAAATTTATTACATATTGGTAGAAATTGTAACAGCAGTATTTTCCCAGTCTTTTTCGCGGCGGGGTTCATCAGGAGCTTCATAACTTTCGTCCAATACTCATTTTTCCAAAATTCGCTATTTTTACGCTCATATTTTAGATTTTATTATAGAATCCGATACTAATAGTAGGATGACTACCATTATTGACGGAAATATCGCGGATATTACATTTGAAACCGAAAAAAACATAGGCGATGCTCTTTCCGGCATTGAGAAATGGGCTGGAGACAGCGGTTTTTGCCTGAGCCGTGTGCGTGTCGATGACGCTGAAATTGCTGCTGGAAACATAGATGTTATATTTGCCCGTGATATTAAAGATGTAAACACCTTGAATATAGTCACGCGTCCATTCGCCGCTCTGTATGGCGAGGCGCTGGCGGAGCTTTCCGCAATTCTTGGTTCATGGCTAGAATCTGAAAAAAGGAGGCCGGAGATTGAGTCTGGGTGGCAGGAAAGCCCCGCGTACACTTTTTTGCGCGAACACGACAAGCAGATTTTTGAAATTTTGGCGGGTGGATTTTCTGAAGAAACTGTAAAAATCGCAGTGGACACAGCCCGCATACATTCTTTAGAAGCCGAAAATCCGGCGGCTGTATTTTTTGAAATGGGCTGTGAATTAAATGAAGAAGTTGAAAGGCTGACAGATCTGCCGCTTGATCTTCAAACAGGTAACGACAAGCGCGCCGCTGAAACGGTCAAAAGTTTTTCTGATTTTATTCAAAAGATGTTTCGGCTGATACCGTTATTAAAGTACGCCATAGCAGAGAAACCGGATATTGCCGGAAATTCTTTGTTTGACGAATTTAAATCCGCGCTAAAAGAATTTTTAGCGGCTTATGAAAATAAAGACATGGTGTTGTCCGGCGATTTGGCAGAATATGAAATAGCGCCGCGCATCAAAGATGTATATGCGGCTCTGAAGAAAAACTTGATTTTATTAGGAACATGAAATGCGGCCATATCTTTTACAGTTATCTCAAGTTGAAATAAAATCCTCGCCGTTGGATGTAATAGGTTTTATACTTGTATTTTTCCTGCTGATAGCGTTAATTGTTTTCTTGAATGTCTCAAAAAAAATAAAAAATAGCAGCGTTTTCAAGGGAAAAGGCGTAAATATAAAAACAAACTTACATATTGTTGATAATAATTTTTATAAACACGTAAAATATATGGGCTTGACCAAGCGGGAAGCATCTGTTCTTGAGAGAGTGCTTAAAGAAACCGGTGAAGATCCGCTGGCCATTTTGAATAACGGCGCTAAAATTGATGAATGTTTTAAGTATGAATACGCAAAGCTTATACGGGAAAGCCATTCCGATGAGGCTCTGCCGGATATGGTGGAATTATTTTCAATTAGAAACGCACTTGAGTATTTCATAGCAACAGAAAACAATAATTTAAGCCATAATATTGTGCGTAACTACCGGAGAAAGAATATAAAAAGCGAGTGTTTTTTTTATCTGGTGATTATGACAAATATACGTGTAAATTCAACAGTCAAAAAAAAATTGCGTGTAGAAACTGACAACAGGTATCCTGGACTTATACTAAATATTTCACAAGGCGGATGCGCGTTGAGCATGGCTAATAATGTTAAGGCTGGCAATATGATAAAAATTGAATTCAATATAGGCAAGGAGCATATAGCGGCTTTAGGACAAATTTTGCGTCTTAATAAAGACGGCAGCAAATGGATTTATCACGTAAAATTTTTAAAACTTCCAAAGAAATCGTTGGTGGCGATTAATGCGTATATTTTTGAGTATTAGACTTGTTAAAAAAAATTAGTTTTTTAACAAGTCCATTAACAAGTATGTCCGGATTTTTCAATTCCGGATAAGCTGCGCCGTCCGGCGCGCCGTCCGGCGCGCCGGACGGCGGCCAGAAACGGCTTGAGAAACATTGTCCAAAATAGCGTATCGTTATTATAATGGACTTGTTCAAGAGCCGTATGGGTTCTCTCACGAGTTGCAGCAAATGCTGTGCAAGATGCGCGGCATTTTGCCGGTTTTAAGCGGAAATTGTTCAAAAACTGAAGTTTTTGAACAACTCTAAGGAAGCGCTGATTTATGCGAGTGCACATTCGTCAACGAAGTTGACACATTTGCATAATGAAATGAGCTTGCTCCTTAGGGCAGCGCTGATGCGCCAGCTATGCTGGCGAGGCATCAAGTTAATCAGCGCTGCCATAAGGATACTTTTTGCTAAATTGAAAAGGAGGAAAAATGACCGTTATCGAAATTAGAGACATGGTACGCAAGGATGTTCCTATTTATTATAGACGTGCGTACAGCGGCAAAACGGTTATAGAAATTGCCGGCAAGCAGGAGATTATGCAGATAAATTGGGTAATTGAAACCAATCCGCTGGGTATCAAAGAAACAACCGTTACGCTTATCGATAAAATTAATTACCCGCTGCTTCCACTGATAAAGGAATTAAAGAAAAAGATAGAATTTCTTGATGCCGAAGGGAAACTACCGTTATAGCGGGGGTTTCGGAATAAATATGTTTAGGCGTTACGCGGCGCAAAATCAGATTTTTGTCAGTGGTTCGGAGGATGAAACTTTTGAATTTGGCGTGAAATTGGGGCAAACCTTAAACAAGGGCGGCGTAATATCGCTGACCGGCAATTTAGGCGCGGGAAAAACCCGCCTTTGCGCCGGAGTTTGCAGCGCGCTTGGGGTAAAAGAAACTGTAACGAGTCCCACATACACGATAATCCATGAGTATGAGGGAATCTTTCCAGTCTATCATATCGACGTTTACCGGCTTTCCGGCACTGATGATTTTGAAAATTCCGTTGGCGGCGAATTGCTGCGTGGAGAGGGCGTATGCCTCATAGAATGGGGCGAGCGTATCGGCGAATGTCTGCCGCCTGAAACGATTCACATTGAAATAAAAATTTTAGGCGGCGGTAACCGTGAAATTCATGTAAGAGGAATTACGGATTTACAGGCGCAAACTTGAACATTCTAGCCATAGATACCGCGTCCGAACTGTTTTCAACCGGGCTTTCTACAGATGCCGGGTGTTTTTACTTCGAGGCGGACGCGGGCGCGGTTCATTCTGAATTACTGTTTGACGCGGTTAATTCACTTACAAAGCTGGCTAAAATTGAGCGCGAAGATATAGACCTTTTTGCCTGCATGAAGGGGCCGGGTTCTTTTACCGGTCTAAGGATAGGTTTTGCGGCGGTAAAAGGGCTTGCGCTGGCTCTCGGAAAACGCATACTTACAGCTCCTACGCTGGACTGTATCGCGTATCCGTTTGCCACGTATCCATTTTTATGCGTGCCGGTTCTGGACGCTAAACAACGCCGCTTTTTTACGGCTTTATATAGGAATGGGCGGCGGCTCACGGATTATCTTGACTGCACGGCGGACGAGCTTGCGCGGCGTATATCCGAAAATTTAAATACTGGACTTGTTCAAGAACCTTATGGTTCTCTCCCAAGTCGCAGCAAATGCGGCGCAAAATGCGGCGCATTTTGCCGTTTTTTATCGGGAGTTGTTCAAAAACTTCAGTTTTTGAACAACTCTACTGTCGAAACCGGATCTCCGCCATCTTTACAGCAGACTGTATTGCTTTGTGGAAACGCCGCCGCCCTAGCGCGAGATTCGCTTTCTCCTATCTTGACAAACACAAGTATTTTAGCGGAAAATTTACATATAGGAGGGTCGGCGGCGCTGCTTCAATACATAAAAAAATCCGTTATGCTGGATACTAAAGAAAACACGCGGCTTTCCGCTCCTATGTATATTCGTAAAAGCGATGCGGAAATTAAGAGGGCAACGGCCCCTTAATAATTATGTGATTATAAAAAGTGGGAATAAAATGGCAGATTTAAAGGCAAGTTCGAATTTACCGGTGGATAGCACTGGAGCAGGTTTTTCGTCCGGCAGGACGGATACGGCGCATCCGTATAGCGGCGCAGTCATGGCATCTGCCGGACCGGTTCATGCCGCTTCACCGACGGCCTTGAGACACGGTGTACAAACGCTGCGTCCCAACGCCGCGGCTATAGCTCCGCAGCCTAATAACAGGGCTTACGGGGATGTTCCGGCGCAAAATTTGTCTTCTGAATTAGTTCAAAACCCACAAATGTCGCCTATAGCAATGTTTTATTCAAGTATATTTCCGGTTCTTTGTATCAATAACAGTTTTAGGATTATTAGCGCGAATCCTGCCTGCAAAAAATTTTTTACCGGTTTCTTTAATCTCGACGGTAATTTATTTTTTGATGTATTTGGAAAGTATTTTCAAATTGAGGATGTAAAAGCCATACGCGCCGCCATCTTAAAAGGCGTAAACGGTTTTTCATGGCGCGGCGTGGCTCATATAAAATCGCGTGAACGCCCAACCGTATTTACGCGGGTTTATATATTTCCGACCCAGATGGATACTAAAGAGCCTACGGAATTTACCGTCATGTTTGACGATGTTACCGAAGAAAATAAGCGGCTGCTGCGGAGCGTCTTCATGAGTTTGCTGGAAGCCTCAAAATTGAAGGATAACGATACGGGCGAGCATATAAGCCGCGTGAATTATTATTCTGAAGTTTTGGCAAAGACGCTGTATAACCGCCCCGGTTACGATTCTGTTGACGTGGAATTCATCGATAATATCGGCTTTTTGGCTTCTATGCATGATGTCGGCAAAATAGGCACGCCTGACGATATTCTTAACAAAGAAGGCCCGCTTTCGGATTGGGAATGGACGGTAATGAAAGAACACACAAAGAACGGCGCATTCATTCTTTCAACTTATCCGAATCCAATGGCAAAAGAAATCGCGCTTTCTCACCACGAAAAATGGAATGGTAAAGGTTATCCGTTCCAAATTGAAGGTGAAATGATACCGCTTTCCGCGAGAATCGTGGCAATCGCCGATGTATACGACGCACTTCGCATGAAACGCAGTTACAAAGAAGCGATGACGCACGAAATAGCCGTAGAAAAAATGCTAGAAAGTAAAGGCTCGCACTTTGATCCCGCCCTCATCGATATTTTTATTACTATCGCGGAAAGATTCAACGACATATACGAGACCAACAAAGATTAAACCGGCAGATACCCCTCCCCCAGCCGCAGGATTCATGCGCGGTATTCAGTAAATGGAAGCCTCGCGCCGCCAACGGCGGGGGCTATATTTCTTTTAACAATAACTGATAGTAAAGCTCGTTTTCCTTCCCGTCCGCGCCGCCTGAAGCCGGTACACCGCGTATCGCGGACGGCGCTATATGCCCGCTCGCCGCCTTGCTTATCAGAACGCTTATTTTGTTCCGGTGCGCCAACTTGGAAAGAATACGCGAGCGGAATACCGCGCTGCCGCAAGCAGTGTAGCCAGTCAATGGCGTGTATTCAAATACACATTCCCCATAGTCTATGCCGGCGTAAAGTTTTCCGGGAAATGAATAGCGGTCAAACAGAACGCTTAACGCGGACGATGCTTTTCCTGCCGGATTATTTTCTTTTTTTTCTTTCTTGCCTGTTTTGTTAAAAACAAAACGCTCTAACGGAGAACCAAACGCCGCGCCCACCCTTTCACCTTCGCAGCCAATTATAACGCCTCCCGCTTTAATAAGAATCGAGCATACTTCAGCTCTGAATTTTTGCAGATACAGGGAAGTTTTTTTCGCATCCGGACTGTTTTCCAGAACGGTAAGATCAGGGCGGCGTACCATCACTATTGCGGACTTTACCTTTACTTTTTTTTCAGGAAGGCTTTCGGCGTTTTTAATTATTTTTTTTAGATACACCTCGTTTACGATGTTGCCGTACGCATGGCGCAGTCTTATTTCCGAGCGTTTTTTTAACGATAAGGCAAATAACGAAGACACAAGAGAGCCCGCCGCAGCAGCGGAACCCGGAATAAACGGGTCTATCCATAACCCGCTCGCAATAAAATTGTAGGAAAAACCGGTAATCGTAAGCGCCGTCATTAAAACGCAAAAACAAAACGAGGAAATTATGCTCATTTTGCACATTAAAAACATCAAAATCAAAATAATAACTGTCGAGCTAAACAGAATTTGTTTAATATTTGCTGGAATTATATAGTTTCCGGTCATAATGCTGTTTGCAAACATGACCGACAGCTCTGTGCTGCGCGAAGCCGTGCCTAAAATGCAGAATGATCCGCTTAATTCATCGCTAAGTTTTTTACGCAGCGCCGAAACATCATTGTATAACTCGCGGGCAGTAGAAAGCATTTCTAACTGTTCATCGCGCAGCGTTTCAAGCCGCTCCCTGCCTGCGTCATCGAGATTTTCCTGTTCAATTAATTTGTCAAATGAAAAAGTGATTTTAACTTCCGCGCCGTTGTCCTTATCAAAAAATTTATCGAGCGAATCATAGTAAGCGCCGAGTGATTGTTTCCATCGTTCACGCAGTTCCAATTCAGGATTTTCGAGCAGTGTTTCGCGCAAAATCCGCGATTGTTCGTACAAAAATGGAGGATAATTTTCTACGGAAATATCCGCGTATTGGGCAAGCGCCGGCGTTTCGGCAAGCAGCCGGTACAACATTCTATCCGCTTCGGAATATTCCAAAAATAACGCCAGCTCTATTTTTCTAAAAGCGTCCAATCCCCCTTCCGGTATGCCAAAAAGCAGGGCGGCGTTACTGTCGAGTTTAAATATTTGTTCATCGGTGGCCGGCGCATTCCCGCCGGATACATTGCCGCCGAGCGCGAGAGCGAAACCGTCATTCGTTGGGCGCACTTGCGCCCGCGAGAATCCCTTTTTCAACGCAGTATAGGCCGCGTACTCGTATTCGGCACCTTTGCCGGTATTCAGGACGGGCGCTATGCGGCGGATTTTTCCATCTCTGTCGGGAGGAGGTCGCGAGTAAACGGGACGAGATAAACGGTTGAGCGGCAGCTTGCCGGTTTCCGGCCTTATCACGTCAACCATAAGATCACCCGGAATGTACACTGCGTCAAATATAGCCGCCGCGTTTTCAAGCTGTTCAGACTGCTCCTCACCTCCGCGCACGGCGGCGGAAAGGAGCCGGTTTTTACCTTGCTCGGTAAGCCGTATCACATCATTCACATAACGGGATGCGTCAAACGGAGCGATAGAACCAAGCCTTATACCATCAAACAGATTCCGTATATTCGACTCAACAACATTAAATTCTTCATCAAAATGGTAAATAATCTCCGCATCGCTCAATGCGTGTCCGCCGGAAACTCCCAGCACCGGCGTTTCTATCAACAGAGAAGCCGCCCCCATTTCGGCAAGCGCCATCATCAAAACGAATACTGTCGAGGACGCGATAACATTTTCACCGTCAACAGCGCCGTCAACGCCGTCCGCCCCGCCGCCGGTTTCTATCAAAAGTATCCCCCGCGCCGCCGTTTGATCAAACGCCCGTTCAGCCGGAATACCCCCCCCGCGAGCCTCCACCCCCTGAACTTGTAACTTAGGCCGCAGCCACATCAAGAAATCGTAATGAGCGCCAAGCCTAGGAGCGGATAAAAAATATATCGCAGTATAAAGCGTTATGAACGCCGCGAGTAACGAAACCGCCAAACGTTGTAATGATTGTTTAAATCCGCGTTTAACCGTAGTATGCGGCTTGTTTTTTTCTGTTTTTTTTGGAGTCATCGGCCTTAATAAATAAACATAGTAATGGGACTTGTTCAAGAACCTTATGGGAGCGCTGATTGCGCCGGCACGGCCTCAAGTTAATCAGCGTTACCTCATAGTTTCACTCAAAAGCCGCGGCTAATGCTATTTTTGAACAAGCCCATTGTACCATACCTTGAATACAATTAACAGTAGACATATCCGGCCATCACCCGCGCATTATAGCCTTAAACCGTTCCGGTAACTTTGTCCGAAAACATGAGCGGATTTTATTGTCCGGCAGGATTAGTTCCAGTTGTTTTGCATGAAGGGCAAGTCCCGCGCCCTGTTTATCCGAATAACCGTACAGTGGGTCGCCTATAATAGGATGCCCCATCGACCGCAGGTGAACGCGAAGCTGGTGTGTTCTGCCCGTCTTTGGGCGGAGAGCCAGCAGCGAGCAGTCCGCCGCGCCGCGCACAACGCGGTAGTAGGTAACGGCGCTTTTTCCCTCATCCTTTGAAACTGTAAACCGCTTGCGGTCTTTCCTGTCCCGAACAATGTTCAACGAAATCACCCCACGCCTTTCGGCAGGGCAGCCTCTGACAATAGCCGCGTAGATTTTGCGGACGGTTCTCGCCTTGAACTGATCCGCCAAAAAAGAGAGCGCCTCGCTGTCCCACGCAGCTATTATGAGACCGGACGTATCCTTGTCCAACCGGTGGACGATGAACGGGCGAAGCGAACCGGTAAAATCAACATTTACCCCCTTTTTTTGGTTCAGCCGCCACAAAAGCGCGTTTGCCAGCGTCCCATTCATGTTGCCCGCGCCGGGGTGGACAACCAAGCCCCGCGGCTTGTTCACCACTATCACCCTGCTGTCCTCGTATACAATATTCAACGGAATATTTTGCGGAATCAGACGGCAAGGCGGCGGATCTTCCCAGCTCAGTTTCAATTCATCGCCGTTTTTGACAAGCCGCGATACTTTCACACTCTTACCGTTCACCACCGCCATCATTCCCCTAGTCTTAATCTGAGAACGGCGCATAAGACGCAAACCTTCCGCGATATAGCGGTCAAGCCTCGCATTTTCGGCGGACAAATTTACAATCCCGTGATAATCGCCCATAACCCGCCCCTCAAATTTCAATCATCAGAGGCAGGGACGGCATCTTCGATAGCCTCAGCATCCTCTACAGCATCAATATTTTCCGTGATGGTATCCGTATAACCGGTATCGTCATTAAATCCGCCTGAAACCGGACGCCTAATCGTGATAGGCTCTCGCGGAGAATTCATCAATTTAAGTTTTTCCGCCTTATACCGTTTATATTTGATAATAACATGATCGACAACGGCAATCAGAGCGGAAATACCGAGCGAGATACCTATCGTCATGACAAATTCATCGTTAGTCATAGCCGGTGCACCCGCCGGTTTCAGCGGCCACGGCAAATACTGTTCATCCCCGCCATGATTGATAGTGCGTGAAATATCCATGCAAACCGTCGAAACCAGCCACGAAAACGGTATCGTGCCAAACGCAACAATCTCCGCCCGCCGCAAATCCTTGCTCCATTGGGGAAATTCGATTTCCTCGACCACTTCAGTCTGAGCCGCAAGCGGTTTGACGCCCGCGGCAAGTAAAAACGCCAACGCAAACACAATCATAAAAGGGCGGCGTATCAACTGCGTTCTCCAAAAATTGACGTGCCAATCCGTACCAGCGTAGAGCCTTCCTCTATGGCAATCTTAAAATCGCCGGACATCCCCATAGAAAGACAATCCCAGCCTCGCTCAGGAAAAAGCCTCCGCAGCCTGGCTTGAGCCTTTACAAGTTTGCGGAACGCGGCGCGAACCGCTTTTTCATCGCCGGTAAAAGGCGCCATAGTCATAAGCCCGCTGGGATTAAGCCCGCCCGCCTCCAACGCCGCCTCAACACCGGCGCAAAGCGCGTCCTCCGTCCTAAAACCAGATTTATTTTCCTCGCCTGAGTTCAATTCAAACAGTACAGTCAGCGGATTTTCCGCCCTATCCCGCGTTATACGCCCCAGTTCGCCGATAATTTCATCACGGTCAAGCGATTCCACGCAATCAAAAAGACTGGCGGCATTCTTAGCCTTATTCCGCTGTAGGCCGCCTATCATGTGAAGCTCCGTATCAGGATAACGTTCCTTAAAACAAGTGAATTTTTTCGCCGCCTCCTGTACCCTGCTTTCGCCAAAAAGAGTGATACCCGCCTTCACAGCCTCTTCAATCAGCGGCAATTCCTGAAATTTTGAAACCGCCATCAACCTAATATCACGCGGCGCACGCCCTATCCGCAGGCAAACCTCATCAATCTCGTCCCAAATCCGCCGCGCATTATCCAAAACCGCCATACCCCATACTATCAAAATCCATTCCCGCTGTGCCAGCCCTGCCAATTACCGTAAAATATGTCCGCGAATTGCACAGTAGACGGGAAATCCTTAAAGTTAATGAGGGGGGACGATTTCCATACCTTTTGCGGCGCATAGCCGCTTTTTCGTCCGTCCCCCCTGTCTCCAGCCGCCGCTTACGCGCCGTCTTCCGCCACCCCCAAAAAAATTCACCTACCCCAAGAAATGGGTCCGCGAATTACGCGAATTGACGCGAATAATTCGCGGACGCTATTCAGGAGGATGGTCAGGCCCCGGTGGTCTCTTTTCGGCTAGATTAATTATTAGGCAATGCGGGTTATTGACAAAGAGCGGATTTCAATATAATAGTATACTAATGTTCACAGTAAGTACCAATATTTTTGCATCCTTTGCGTTCCGGGGGGAATACAGCCGCGCCCAAATGCGGAAGGCGCTTATTTTAGCCGCTGAT
>JAISZZ010000026.1 GCA_031284385.1 Treponema sp. | reverse complement strand
CGGCACGAGCCTATCCAGCAATTCCTTGCGCCCTTTTTTCGACGCCCGTTGATACTCCTCAAAATTGGCTTTGAGGATTTCTCGTCTACTGTGCATATCCAGCCTCATTTGTCCCGCCTTACTGGGGGACTATTTTATATTTGGGCTAGATTTTTAGTTATTAGGCTTCCGCTTTTTCGACTAGATTTTATTTTTAGGCATCACGAGGATGTACGGAAATTCACTATGTGAGCGGTTAAACGCGGCAGAAACATCGGCCCTCGGCTTGTATATTACATTGGCCAGCCCTGTCTTGAGGGTGTATCCGTTCCAGAACGATGGCTATCCGGGTCCGTGACCGGAACGGGGCATTCGAGCCGCTAATGATTCCGAAGAAGGAAAAAACACATTCGTCAAAACAAGCGCCTCTGGACAAAAAGAAAAGAGGCGATAAATTTCCGGTAAAATCATACCTTGCCGAAGAAAAAAGGGGACATAAGAATCCACATCCCCCTGGCGATAAACCGGAATGAGTTACGGGAAATCATTGAAGGTCTGTGTCCGGTACACGGACGCCGGTTGTGCTTGTCCTAGGGATCAATTTAGGCTGCAATATCTGCGGTTCCATATCTATAATTCCCGATCTGAGTTCGCACTGTAGGGCGCTTATGCCGAAAAAACCCATTTCCTCAAGGGGGTGTTCAAATGTCGAAATAGGAATAGGCCAAAATTCGGAAAAATCGCGATTGTCGTACCCGATAATTCTGATATCTTCCGGAATTTTGTAGCCCATCGCGGTGAGCCGATTAATGGCGCCAGCGGCGATATAGTCATTCGCGCAGCATATACCGTCAATATTCGATTCTCCTTCGACAAGTTGAAACGCCGCGTTATAACCATGTTCGTAACTATAATCTCCGTAAATAAAACGGCTATAGGGAAAATTGAGGCCCAATTCATCGATTCTCTTTTTAAATCCCGCGAAACGCAACCTAGACGAAATGCGAGTTTCAGGACCGCATATCATCGCGGGACAACGCATTCCCGATGCGTAGAGATGATCGGCGGCGATTATTCCTCCGTTTAAATTGTCTGGAAAAATAGATTTTATACCATCCAGTTCCATATTTATCGAAATAACAGGAAGACCGGCATTTTTTAATGTGCCGACCGATTGCAACATGGTAGGGATATGATGGCAGAGCAACAGCCCATCGATATTATGGCGTAGCAAAAATTGAAAAGCTTTTAGAAAATCGTTCCCAAATTCAACTCCAGAAACAAAAAGCATTGAAAGATCGCTACCGACAAGTCCCTGTTCTATACCTTTAACAATTTTACTGGCGAAGGCTTCGGTAATGTCAAGCGCGTAACAGCCGATAATACCAGAGGTACCTTTCCGTAAATGACTTGCGCTGTGTGATGGAATATAGCCGAGCGTATTAATAGCGGATACAATCCGATCCCTCGTCTCTCGGCTAACTGGCCGTTTACCGTTTAAAGCGTGAGTAACAGTAGAAGGAGAAACTCGCGCAAGTTTAGCAACATCTAAAATTGTCGCCGGAGAAGCAACCATAATATTCCTATATTACAGGTTTTCAAATGAAGTGTCAACCGGTAGCTTTAGAAATGAATCTTTGTTATCCAACTCCTTTTTAGCCCTATCCGCCTGTATTTGAGCCTTAATACACAACTCCGCCGCCTTAAAAGCGTGTTCCTGGGTCATCGCGTTTTCCGTGCGGTTGAGGCAATCAAAAATCAAACGTCCGAAATAAGGATACCCCACTCTGCCTTCAACATTGTAGTAGGCATCTTCTTTATCGTTCACCAGATAGACATGGCCACCGCCGGGTTTTCCGGTTCCAATGTTTGCGTACTTACGCTGTTCAATATAACCCTTTGTTCCAAGAATGAACAATCGTCCGTCACCCCAAGTATTGAGAGCGTCAGGCGTAAACCAATCAACCCTGAAATAGTTCCTCGCGCCATTGTCACCTATAAGATTCGCCTCGCCGAAATCTTCCAATTCGGGAAACCCTGGATTATTATAGTTGGCGGCGGCGGCATAGACAACCCGTGCGTCTTCGCAGCCGGCATAAAACAAAAATTGTTCGATCTGATGGCTGCCAATATCGCAGAGTATGCCCCCGTATTTACTTCTCTGGTAAAACCAGGAAGGCCGCTGCTCTGGATTACCAATCCGGTGGGGCCCAATACCGAGTACCTGAATTACCCTGCCGATAGCTCCTTGCTCAATGAGCTGTCCGGCAAAAACGGCGCTTTCGACATGAATCCGTTCACTGTAGTAGACCATATACTTCTTACCGGTTTCCTTCACCTTTGCCTTGGCCGCCTCAAGCTGTTCCAGAGTGGTGAGAGGAGCCTTATCGGTAAAGTAATCTTTGCCTGCCGACATCACACGAAGACCTAGAGCGCAGCGTTCCGAAGTGACCGCCGCGCCCGCAACGAGACGCACTTCAGGATCGGACAAAATTTCTGTTTCGCTCCGGGCCGGTTTGACGCCAGGGAATTTAGCGATGAACTCGTCAACCTTTTTTGGATCGGGATCATAAACGCTCTTTAACGTACCGCCTGCCTCGATCAAGCCATTGCTGATGCCGTAAATATGTCCATGATCAAGAGCAATCGTGGAAAAAATAAATTCGCCTTTCTTAACCACGGGACTTGGCTTTCCCACAGGAGCGTAATTCATACCACTAACCGCCATAGTTACCCCTTCCTAATATCCACGGCCCACGGTAATAGGGTCGGCGAAATTTTCTATCGACACGCTTTTCTGGTAAAAACGCGGTACTCCTTTCATGATCCCGGATACGGTGTAGAACGAGTCGTCCTTCTTAATGGGAAGACGTACTGTTCGGCCCGTACTCCCCGCCTTGTATATCGCGGTGATAAGCTCAATCGTGAATCTGCCATCCTCCCCACCGATCAGCGGTTCGCCGCCTGTTTCGATAGCCGTAAGAACATTATCAATTTGTCCGGTATGGCCTATGTATTTTAATTTGGGAAGCCCATCATAAAAATCATTCAAATTTTTGATAATCTCGTCATCCTGCCGATTACTGAATGGAAAACCGTTCTCCTGAAAAACCTGAGCGGTAGATTTCCAGGGCGCGGAAATTCTTGCTTTCTCTCCCTGAAAGATGATCCGCTGCTCCTCCCCATGATGAACTACCGACGCGGTGATCTGGGCCAGCGCTCCGGGATTTGTCTTATTGCTTTTGCCGTATTTGAGAACGGATACTGAAATGTCTTCGACCTCCGCGTTATCGTGGTTCGCGTTACTGATCATGGCGATCACCTCTTCGGGAAGCCCTAACATCCATCCGAGCATGTCAATATGATGAACGGCGTGGTTCAAAGTACACCCTCCGCCTTCCTTCTCCCAAGTGCCCCGCCACCATAGATCATAATAGGAATGGCCCCGGTTCCACAGCGAATCGACCTGCGCATGGACAATCCTGCCGATGAGTCCGGCGTCAAGGGTCTTTTTTAGATTGTAGATAGGATCACGGAAACGGTTTTGAGCCACAACGGAAAAGACCTTACCGCTCTGTCCCGCGGCGGCGAGCATCTTGTCACATTCTTCGAGTGAGGCGGCCATTGGTTTTTCAACCAGTACGTTTTTACCGGCCTTCAAGAAGTCAATGCTAATCTCCGCGTGGCAATAAGGCGGCGAACAAATACTGACCAAATCGATCGGCTCATCCAGAAATTCTTTATAAGATTTCGCTGTCTTTACTGTAAGTCCGTATTTTTTTATCATCTCATCCATTTTTTCAGGGTATATATCCGCGATATGAGTAATTCTACACCGATCCGGAAAGGCCAGATAGCCATCGGCATGCATATGGGCAATATTACCCGTTCCAATAATAGCGATGTTAATCATCGTGTCATAGTCCTCCTTAACAAGATTATAGATATTTTCATAAACCGTTTGAAAATCTATCCTTTTACCGCACCTGCCGTTATTCCCCGCATGAAGAATCTCTGCATTGAAAGGAATACAATGATAATTGGGATGATTGCAACTGTTGTCATTGCGAGAAGTTCTGACCAGTTAATCTGATACTGTCCGACAAAAGTCACAAGCGCCTGCTGAATAGTCTGTTTGTTGTTTTTCGTAATGACAATCAACGGCCACAGATAATCATTCCAGCGCCACATAAAAGCGAATATCGCAATCGTCGCGGCGACTGGCTTAGCAAGCGGAAAAATTATTCTTGTGAAAATGAAAAACTCATTGCCGCCGTCAATGCGCGAAGCCTCAATTAATGAATCAGGAAGTGTCACCAGATACTGCCGGGCAAGGAATATGCCTGTCGGCGTCGCCGCCGGCGGAATGATAATACCCCAGAGCGAATTCAAAAGGCCCATATTTTTTAACTGGAGAAAAATCGGTATCATAATAACCTGAAGCGGAATCATCAGCGTTGTGATCATCACGCCGAAAATAATTTCACGCCCGGGAAAGATATATTTTGATAAAGCATAACCGGCCATGATATTGATGACAACGGTTATCAGTGCCGATACGACGGAGACAAATATGGTGTTTGAAAAATAGACGAGAAAATTCCCTCGGCGGAAGGTAGAAAAGTAATTTCCCAGTGTCCAGTGTTTGGGAAAGAATGTCATCGGAAAAGAAAAAAGCTCGGATTGCGGTTTAAAAGACGATACAATGGCCCATAACACGGGAAAAAGCGTACATAAAGCCAATGTAATGCCTACAATGGCAAACAGCGCTTTCTTTGCGCGTATGGAAAGAACGACCGACTTTCTTGAGGCGCCTTTCTCTAGGTTATTCATAGTCTTGCTCCTTCCCGCTTATCTTAAATTGAATTGCCGTAAATATCGCGATAATAACCATGAGTACCAGAGACATGGCGGACGCGTAACCGAGCCGATCTTCCATAAAGGCGATCTGATACACCTGCTGGACAATAAACTTTGTGGCATAACCAGGTCCGCCGTTTGTCATAACCAGTACCAATTCGTATGATTTAAACGCGTTGATGGTCGCCAATATCAAAACAACAAGGGTAGTGCTTTTCAACATCGGAATCGTGATGTTAAAAAATATTTTTACCGGCGAAGCGCCGTCAATCCTCGCCGCCTCATAGAGGTCCTCTGGAATAGCCTGTAGTCCCGATATAAAAATAACCATATAGTAACCGGAGTAAGCCCAAATCGATACGAAAACAACGCTCCGCATTGCGATACGGCCGTCCGTAAGCCAACCAATAGGCTGTTTTCCGGCTTGCCGTAAAAGGTAATTGAGTATCCCCATCTCATCGCCAAAAATAAAACGCCAAGCTATGCCCACGGTAATCATGCTGAGTAATGACGGTATATAAAAAACGGCGCGGAATATAGTTTCGCCGCCGATGACTCTTCCGTGAAACAGCATAGCGAGAGTCAATGAACAGACCAAGAGCAGCGCAACCATCAAAACTGAATAGGTAACCGTATTGCGGACAGTGATCCAAAACACTTGATCTTTAAGAATCCGCGCGAAATTTTCAATTCCCGTAAAAACCGGCTTTTCAAAAACACTCCACCGCATAAAAGACATACGAAGCCCATTAAACGCCGGGATAATAATAAAAAGAAGAAAAATTACCATACTAGGAAACAAAAATAAAAACGGCGCTTTTATTTGATTAAAATTGCCATAGCGTCTTTTTTTCATATCAGCCTCCTTTACCATATCCCGGTTTTTTTAGAGAAAAAACTGTCTCACAACAACACCAAAGAGAAATACCCGCTAATTAAAATACTTAGCTCCTTCTTTATCAATATTCGCGGCGGCCTGTTCGGCGGTGATATGTTCCTGTAAAACTTCGACAATCTGTTCACGCACGTAAGGTTGAATGCTCATAACCGCGGGATTTTTGAACTCAGCGGCGGTATACGAAGGAGTTACCCCTAAGTCTTCCGCAAACACCGCAAAGTCCTGTGTATTGGAAGAATACTCAACGGAGAGGTCAACACGAGACGTCATATTAAACGTATCGCGGACATACTCGCTCAGGTGTTTTTTATCGGAGAATACTTTTATGAAATCGACAGCTTCGGCAGGATATTTTGAACCTTTAAACGAAGCGATAAATTTTCCTCCCGGTACCGAAGATCGCGTAGTACCAATCGGATTGCGGACCGCGCCCCATTCGAAGTCTTTAATGTTATTATTGTTAGAAAGGATGTTCCAACTACCGCCGATATGGCAGGCGACAAGACCCGCCTGAAACAACTCACTTGCGTTTTCAGAACCAAGCCATACCGATGGTGTGACCAGTCCATTATCGGTTATCGATTTAAAAAAATTAATGGCATTAATATTTTCTGGACTGGCGAACGCCATTCCCGTCTGATTTGTATTGAGAAAATGGCCTCCGAATTGGTACAAAATGGTCGCGAAACGGTGAATAGTAAAGTCCAGCGCAAGGCCATACTTCATATTCGGATTCGCGGAAATCACTTTCTTTGTCTCATCCTGCCATTGATCCCACGTCCACTCTCGCGAAATCACGTCAACATCAATTCCGGCATTTTTAAACGCCGTCTTGTTGACAAGCATTCCATTTCCCGTCGCCTCGCTGGGAAACGCGATCAACTCTCCTTGACTGTTATTGGCAAACTCAAGCATGGAAGGCATAAATCCTTTTTTGAGTTCATTCAAATCAGAAATGTAGGAGTCAAGCGGCAGGCATTGATCGGCGAAAAGGACGATAGAACCTGTTGTTAACCTGGCAATATCAGGAGGATTACCGCCTGATATCATCAATTTGAGCTTCTGATCATAGTCGGAATACGCGAGCAACTGTATATCAAGTTTGATATTCGGATGAGCGTCAAGATAGTCTTTCATCGTCCGCTCAAAGATTTCCGACTCGTTGTTGTCGTTGAACCAGACAACAGACAACGTAACCGGGCCGTTGCCCGTCTCTTTCCGGCATGCGGAAAATACTGACAACATGATAAACAGACCGGCCCCCAAAACAAGAATTTTTTTCATCTTTATCCCCCTTTAGTCATTTTGACTATTTTGTCAAAACGTTTTGATTAAACGAGTATACCCCTGGTTTTTCGGCTTGTCAAGTAAAAAAAATGAAAAAAATTTGGAGGTGATCCAGAAAGTATGATGGGTTCTCAAACAAAACCATAATTGATGTAAAAGAAAGCCATATCAAAAGCTTTCCTGTGGTTGAACAACTTCTTAGAAAAATAACAAGTCCTGCGATATGCCCGCCTGATCCGATGCCTCAG
>JAISZZ010000196.1 GCA_031284385.1 Treponema sp. | reverse complement strand
CACTCATTTTCGTGCCCCTTTTTATGGAAGCGCTAATCTATGCCATAGTTGACGCAATCAGCGCTCCCATACACCCGCCGGCCAATTTTATCCACGCCGCCGCGCAGTTACGCCCATTTTACAAAACCGGAACGGTATGGATGTATCAGCGCCGGATGTTTAGGCAGAATACGAACCGTATGCCCCTGCATACCCGTATCCGTACATTCGATACGCAACTGATAGCGGTAGCCGTGGCCTTCTTTTCCGCTGCTCCTCATCTCGCACCGGCGTGCAGTCTCGATGTTGTTATGGTTTGACACCGGGCCGAAGTAAAGCTCAACCTGAACCTCGTCAGGATTAAGCTCACCAAGCTCGATGTAGGCGTTTATCGTGATATAATCGCCCCGCTGCATGACCGGTTTTGCATTGGACGTTATGCCGCTAATCTTTATTTTACTCCAAGAATTGCTTAACTTTGCGAAATAAGCGGCGAGCGACTTGGATTCGGTATAATCCGACTTGATGATACGTTGATAGTTTTTGATAGCAGGTAAATAAAATTTGTTGGAATAATCCATCAACATACGGTGGCTTGACATGGATTGACCTATTTCCCGCATGGATGCCTTCATCATTTTTATCCATTCGCGGGGCAGGCTGTCGCGCCCGCGCTGATAGAACAGTGGAATTATGTCCCGTTCCAATAGATCGTAAAGCGCCTTGCTCTCAACATCGTCCTGTAGATGTTCGTCCTCGTAATACTCGCCGTTTCCTATTGCCCAGCCCACGTTAGAATTGTAGGACTCGTCCCACCAGCCATCCAGAATTGAGCAGTTTATAACCCCGTTCATGGCCGCCTTCATGCCGCTTGTGCCGCTTGCTTCCATAGGGCGGCGCGGCGTGTTGAGCCATACGTCCCCGCCTGACGTAAGGTAGTGAGCTACCGTCATATCATAGTTTTCAACAAATACGATACGGTTAGTAACCTCATATTTTTCGGCGAAGTGAACAATGCTTTTTATCAGCTCTTTGCCCGGAATATCGTGCGGATGCGCTTTTCCGGCGAAAATAAGCTGAACGGGACGCTCGTTGTCCAGCAACAGTTTCAAAAGCCGTTCAGGATCGCGCAGTAACAGATTCCCCCGTTTATAAGTGGCGAACCGGCGGGCAAAACAGAGTGTAAGAGCGCTGGGCGACAAGGCATCTTCCGCCTGACGTAGCAGCCTTTCGTTTGCGCCAGAACGTTTGTAACGCTCTTTTAGCCTGTCGCGGACAAAGCGGACAAGTTGTTCCCTCCGCCGCTCGTGAGTGCGCCAAAGCTCCTCATCCGAGATTTTGCCCATACGGTTCCAAACCGCGATGTCGTAAGGTTTTTCCTCAAAATTGGGACCCAGATAACGGTCCAGCAATGTGCTCATACCGCTTGAAACCCAAGTTTTTGGGTGAACGCCGTTAGTAACGTGGCTTATCGGGATTTCACTTATAGGAAGCCCCGGCCACAGACCTTTCCACATATCGCGTGAAACAACGCCGTGGAGAGCGGCTACGCCGTTAGCGTAAGCGGAAAATTTCAGTGCCAAAATCGTCATACAAAAAGTCTCGTTATGGTCACTTGGATTTTCGCGTCCGTAACTTAGGAATGTATCCCATGATATTCCCAGTATACCCGTCCAAGGGCGCATATATTTTTCCAGAAGCGCAATATCAAAACGCTCGTTACCAGCCGGCACGGGAGTGTGGGTTGTAAAAATATTGGTCGGCCAAATCACTTCCCTCGCCTCGTCAATCGAGAAACCCCGTTCGGTTACAAGTTCGCGCAGCCGTTCCAGACTGAGGAAGGCAGCGTGTCCTTCGTTCATATGCGTTACGGCGGGATTTATACCCATAGCGCGGAGGGCACGAAAACCGCCAATCCCAAGCAGAATCTCCTGCTGTATGCGGGTTTCTTTGTTTCCGCCGTACAGAGCCGAAGTTATGTCCCTGAAATCGGGCGGGTTCTCTTCGATATTTGTATCAAGTAGATAGAGGAAACTTCGACCAACCCGCACTTCCCAAATCTGAGCGGAAACCTGCCGTCCGGCCAGATCAACGGAAATCATTAACGGTTTTCCGTCCTTGCCAAATTTACGTTCAACCGGCATATTGTACCAGTCGTTTTCAGGGTAACTCTCCTGCTGAAATCCGTCCGCATTCAGGTATTGCTGAAAGTAACCCTGCCTGTAGAGGAGGCCGACGCCGACAAGCGGAAGCCCAAGATCGGACGAAGTTTTCATGTGGTCACCGGAAAGTATGCCTAAACCGCCGGAATATATGGGCAGTGAAACATCCATTCCGTATTCCATAGAAAAATACGCGACTACATCACGGCGTTGCCCTTTGTACCAAGTTTCACGTTTTTTATACTTCAAAAACCTCTCATAAACAGCGTTAAGCGCTGAAATAAAAGAGTCATCCTTAGCGATTTCCGCAAGTCTGTCCTGACTCACCATACCTAAAGTCTTAATAGGGCTTTGATGAGTCTCCATCCATGCCTGATCATCCAGTCTGATAAAGAGCTGAATGGCATCATAGTTCCATGAGAGCCATAAGTTACGCGCAATCTCTTCCAAAGGCTTCAGCGAAGCCGGCAATTTCGGTTTTACCGTGTATGTTGATATATTCATAAAGCTATCCTAGTAATTTTATACAGTAAAGTCAAGGTAACGCAGCGAGACGAAGTATATGATGAGCACCAAAAGAACTGGCTCGGCTGGCGTTATTAAGGACGGCCTAGGCGGGGACTACACGGTAAAGCAGGCGGTGCGGGAGCATGGAATCTTATCTATACAATAAAATATGCTTCAGGCGTTACACAACAAAGTTACAATTTGGCTATTCAGCTAAAAGTATATAGAGATTCATTATAATATTGAGCAGCAAAAATGAAACAGAAAATGAAAAAGTTGTTTTTTCTTACAGGATTGCTTATTGTCCCGTCCTGATGCTTTGCGGTGGATTATTATGCGGAGTATTCTTTTGCCGGGGTAGGTAACATTGATTCCGCTGAAATACACGGCGGCAACGGTTGGAAATATGGGTTTGTCTTGCATTGGACCAAAGCAGATATTCAAAACCGCATAGACAACGATAGAGGGGTTTAAAGATGATAATCTTTCGTGGGCGTTTAGGCGGACGGCAGCGGAATACATGAGTAGAATGCTCAAGGCAAGCGCCGATAAACGCATATTCGTATATAGATACCTCTGTTGACTCTGTACCGTATGGGTGGCTGTTCATTAAAATAAACGAGAACGAATATGTAGTGTTTTATACAAGACAATGAACCTACCCGCTCTAAAAGTCGCACGTGTGCGGCAAACTTTGCGGCGAGGGAGCAGCCCCCACTACGAATAAAGAATGGACTTGTTCAAGAACCCACAAGGTTCTTGAACAAGTCGCAGCAAATAGCGATATATTGAGTTGTACAACGAATAAACCCACAACGGGCGCGGGAGGGCAAGACCGGCTGCGACCCGGAATGGGGTAACGAACTGCGATGTAACGATACATACCAGCCTGACAACTAGAGAGAAAATATTGACGCCTGCTTGCGTATAGTAAGCAAAAACTAGCGGGTATACCGGGAAATGCGAGGTTTTCCCCGCCACGTGAGCCGGCGCGTGGACGGCAGATTCCCCGCCGTAGTCAATAATCCAAATCAAAGCCATAAGGTACTGTATCACAATTACGCCTGTTTGTTATACTTTACACAATGCAAGCGATACTGTGCCGCTCGATAGCGTTATCCATATTTTTGTGCCAATTTCATCTACTTGCCGGCGGCCTTTCCGATGCGCCGGTATTCGCTGCCACGCTGCTTGGTGCTTTCGTGGCAGCTTTTGTCCTACACAGACGATTTACGGCTTTGACAGGGCAAACAACGCGGGGCGCGGGGCGGCGCTGTCTACCGTATGTGGTTACAATACTCCTGATTCCGGCGGCGGTGCGGTTATTAATATCATTTCCGCGACTTTTGACCGGCAGCGCCAGCGCCGGCGGCATAATACTATGGGATTCGCTGCTGCTCAACTATGATCGTAATACATTTGTTACAATATGGCCGTTTTATTGGACAGCCCTTACCACATTTTTTTCATTGACTGGAAGGCGGGCGCTGCGACTTTCCGCAGCGGCGGACTTCATTCTGTTGATCGCGGCATTTTCAATAGCGCACAGTTCGTCTCTTTACGAACTGCCCATAATACGAATAATCGTTTTCGCGGCAGTCATTTTTTTTGAGCTGGCGGCATTTATATTTTCATCGCCGCCTGAAATGCGCCCAAAGAAAAAAGATTATGCCGCAGCGGTATGTGTGTTATTTTTGCTTGCGGCAATATGCGGGGCAATGCTCGTGCGCCCTTTACAAGAACAGGCGCTTGAGCAGGGCGGCGGGCTGCTTCAGCCAAAACTATTCAGCTTTGATTTCGCGCCCTATCTCAGGCTTGAAAATGAAATCAGCATGAATGACGATTTAATTTTTATCGTGAGAAAAAATTCAAAATATGAAACAGAAGATGCGGAGTTCGTTGATGAGATTCCAACAATCATAGACATAGACGGCGATTACGATTTTGAAACTGACTTCTACGATTACGATAATAAAATTTACAGAGACGATCATTATTTAATGAGGCGTTTTGTGCTTTCCGCCTACAATACAAAAGAAGAAAAAGGCAAAGCAATAGGTTTTTTTCGCGATGGCAGGATAGACGAAGATACGCAAAGCGCACAGCTTCCACAAGGCATGGTGAAATATAATATCCCGCCGTACGCGGCGCGTGAAAAACTCAAGCAGGAATACTATCTTGTCAACATTGATAGTTCCGCGTTTATCGCGATGAATGAACCCGCCGAAACGCTGCCATTTGAAAGCTGGGACGCATCGTCTTTTAAGTCGGCGTACTCGGTAACCAGTCTTGTAAGCGTATGCGCCCCAATAGAATTGATTAACGCCGTTCCATCCAGATACAATGCCGAAACGCTTAATATGATGCCTGAAGATTATGCTTACTACACAAGATTCTCAGATTCAAAAAACAAATTAACAGAACGTGAAAAAAAAATCACATCTCTGGCGGAAGAATTGACGGCAGGTACAGATAATTATTGGGAAAAAATACAATTCATTTATCAGTATTTAAAATTTGGAAATTACCGTTACAGCCTTAAACCTGGAATTGCGCCTGACGGCGACCAACTGGAATACTTTTTATTCGATGTAAAAAAAGGTTACTGTTCTTACTTCGCATTTGCATTCGCTTCACTGCTGCGCTCTATAAACATACCTTGCCGCGTCGCTGTCGGATTTTTTCTAAATCCTGACGAAAACAAACTTGATTTTTATCCGATACGCTCAAACATGGCGCACGCTTGGGTAGAAGTCTGGTTTCCTGATTTCGGCTGGATAGAATACGATCCAACCACTGATAAACTCGCCGAAGATGAAAGTTTTGAATTCTCTACAGGAATCCCTGAAGAACTTTTTGAGCGCCTGATGAAAGAAATTATCGACAATCACAACCGGCTGAAAGTCAAAGAGGCATACGAAAAAGATGACGCTTCCTCGCGTTCCACCGCCCGCGCCGCAGAATTTATAAAAAAATTATTTTTGTATATTATCATTTTATTTATTATCATAGCCATTACCGCCATGCGTTTTGGTTTTTATATACATTATTATTTTACAAAAGATTCGCGTAAAAAAACTTTACGGCTATGGCGGCATATAAAACGCCGTCTGCGCCTTGCCGGTATCCGTAAAAACGGCGCGGAAACTGAAAGTGAATGGATAAACCGCGTTATGGAAGAAGACTCCGCATCGCCGTTGCGCGCATTGTATGAAAATGTTTCCGCCGCAAAATACGCGGAATATTACTCCGGGAGTGAAGAAAAAGAATTTTTCACGCTGTACAAAAAATTTAATATTTGGCAAAAAAAATATTCTCCATTAAAAAAACGTGTAGCGTCAAAATCTATAATTCTGATTTTATGTGTTTTTTTACTTTCATCAGATGGAGAAATATATACACAGGAAAACATTATTGATGCGGAAGAACTTTTTTCGCAGGCTATTTTGGCATCTGAAAATGAATTCTGGGAACGTGCGGTAGAACTTTATACGCGTGGAAAAACACTGTTTCCGCTTGATTATAGATTTCCGCTGAGACTGGGCGATATATATTTTAACCGTGAACTGTACAGGCTCGCTATGGATGAATTTCTTGCAGCGAACAATTTACTGCCCAACGATACGCAGCTCTTGTACAGACTCGCTCAGACAGCGGGCAATCTTAACGAAAATAAAATGGCCGCGTCTTTTTTGGAAAGCCTGCTCATTCTTGAACCGGATAATCACGAGGCCATAGGCTCTCTTGGATGGATGTATTTTAAGCTGCACCGGCTGCGGGACGGCGAAAAACTGCTGATAGACGCGATTACCCGTTTTGGCCAGGATCCAGATTTTTGCATGACGCTTGGCACAATCTATTCCGATATGTTCAACTATGACGAAGCGAAACGCCGTTACCTTGACGCGGTAAGCGGTGCGGTACGCATGGGCAGCACGGAGTTTGCCGCCGTTTCATACTACAATCTTTCGATACTAGAAAGCCGCTTTTACAAATATGCGGAAGCATTTATCAGTACAACATCAAGTTTGATGTTGGCCGACCGTTCGTCCGGCCACCTCGCAAGAGGCGAGCTTATGCTGCGACGTCTTGATTTTTCCGAAACGTTCAACGAGTACAATAAATCTTATGAAATTGATAATTCGCAGCTTTCAAAACTGAGTCTGGCGCAGGCGTTTTTAACGTCCGGCAATCTGGAACAGGCGCGGCTTTACGCGGAAGACGGCCTATCTTCGAACAATCTTTACTGGATGTTAAATTACGGCATAGATCCGGATCAGTACAAGCGTGATCTGCACGACATTCTTTTCAACACATACGGCGGACTCGAAAAACGGGAAGCGTTAAAGGCGCGTTACGGTATCTTGGATGCCGTGCGCGGAATCAAGCTCCGCGTGTCGTACCGGTTTAAACGGGCGGTACACAAGTTGTTGTACAAAAAATATTCGCTGCTTTCCGCAGGCGCGTTTGAAACAGATGCCGGATCAGGCGAGCACCACCTTGAGGCGCTGTTCCAATATTACAACGCATTTTACGATTACAAGAGCCGCGCACGGGATTATTTGCAGGCCGCTAAAGATTTTGAACTTGCGTTGATACCGGAGTCTGTTCCGTACTATATGTTTGAAACAGGGAAATTCTTGCAAAGTCCGGCAATGCTGGAAGAATCGCTTTCCGGCTTTGATCCTGTTTGGGAAAAAGACCTTGCTGCGGAAGTTTACACGGAACTCGCCCTTATCGGTCAGAAGAAACGCCGGCCTGACGCGGTTTCCGAAGCGGCAAGCCGCCTATTTGCGTTAAATCCGGGCGCGTTGCGGCAAAACGGCATAAGGCTTCCGGTAAATGTTGAAATTTCAGGCATGAAGGATATTAACAAAAGAGAAGCGGGAAGGTTGATAAAAATGCTTTCACGCGCCGGTTTTGACACAAAAACCGGCGCGGCGGCGGCGCTCCGTACGCGCTGGACATTGCGACTGCGCGATAACGGTGAAAACGCGGTTTACATGGAACTGTACGACGGTGGACGCGGCATGGTAACAAAAAGCAAGTCTCTGCCACTCCCATCATTTTCCGCTAAACATCTTTGTGATTTCGCAAATGCCGCCGCGGACGAACTTTTAGATTAACCGAAACGGCGCAGGCGGGCGTTTTCAATGTCATAGCTGAAAAGCTCCCGCAAATCGTTAAGCCCCAGCGCCATCAGCGCCATGCGGTCTATGCCTATGCCCCATGCCGCCACCGGCACATTAACGCCGAGCGATGCCGTTACTTCCGGACGGAATATACCGGAACCGCCCAACTCGAACCAGCCCAGCATAGGATGCTTTATATGAACCTCGACAGACGGCTCCGTGAACGGGAAGTAGCCCGGTACATACTTTACTTCTTTCGCGCCGGCTACTTCTGTCGCGAACATCTCTAACATTCCGAGCAGGGTACGCAGGTTCACGTCTTCGCCCAGCACTATACCCTCAGTTTGATAAAAATCCGACAGATGGGTCGCGTCAACTTTATCGTAGCGGAAGCAGCGCAGCATCCCAAAATACTTACCGGGTATTTTTGCGTGCGGCAGAGTTTTCGCGGACATGACAGTCCCTTGACTCCGCAGTATAAGGCGTTTGGTGAATTCGCGGTCGAAAGCGTACCCCCAGCCGCGACTGCCCGTGTTGCCGCCATTTTCATGGGCATCGGCTACTGCGGAAAGCCAAGGTTCGTCAATTCTTTTTGCCAAAGAGGGTTCCGCTATGTGGTATACATCGTGAATATCCCGCGCCGCATGGAATTGCGGCATAAAAAGAGCATCCGAATTCCAAAATTCGGTTTCAACAAGCGGTCCGTCAAATTCTTCAAAACCCAAACTGACCAATTTGTCTTTTGTTTGCTCTAAAAATTGCGAATAAGCGTTGGTTCTGCCCGTCAAAAGCCGTACAGGAGGCACATTTACGTTGTATGCCCTAAAAGTTTTGTTCTTCCACGAGCCTGTTTCAAGCATTTCCGGCGTAAGAACGCCTATTTCTTCACCGGATATGCCCGCCTGCCTGATAGCGCCGGCAATCGCCGCATACTCTCCGCTAAAGGTAAAAAACACTGTTTCCCGTTCCATTATACGGAATGCCGTCCCGCCCGCGCCGCGTTTTTTCGCTATGCCGGCCATTGCTTGTTTCTCAGCGCCGTCAAGAACGCTTTCCGGCAAGAGTCCGCCGTCCGATACCGCGCCTTTTTCCAAAACGGCGCGGGCAACGTTAAAGCGTTCCGCCGCTGGACCGGATACCGGATGCCCCTTGATAAACTGTTCCGCCGGCGGGATTATTTTAACCCGCTTAGCGTCATCCATACCGAGCAGCCCCAGTTTCGACAGAGAACCAAACGCACTGCCTACATCTTTACTATCAAAACCGAGAGTTTCGGCTATTTCCGGCAGTGTAAGAGCGGGTTTTGACGCAACAAGCTCCAGTATACGCTCTTCCGGCATCCCTTTTTCTTTCCATGAGCGGCCAAGTTCAGTTAATTCATAAAAAACAGCGGTTTCACGGCGCTTTTCAACAATTATTCCCTTCGCCGCAAGCCAAGAAAGCGCTTGATTTCCGTTTCCATGCTTAAAATTCATATCTGCTTCTACATTTTCAACAGAGAGTTCGTCTCCATCCTTGTAGTGAAGAATAATTTTAACTTCAAGCGGGTGTAAATTTTTTACAATACTTTGTACATCCATACTAAGTCGCCGTCCTTTAGGGTGGCGCTGATTAACTTGAGTCCGCGCCAATGTAGTTTGGGGCATTGTTACCCTGTGTATTTGCTCATTTCATTATGCAAATGCGTCAACTATATGTTGACGCGTCAACATATAGTTGACGCGTCAACATAGTTGACGCGTTAATTCCATTGACAATACGCACTCGCATAAAGCGTTACTTTTTAGGAACTGCGCCTAAATAAAATGCGCCGCATTTTACTGTTTTTATCGAAAATTGTTAAAAACTGATTACTCCCGCACAGTTCCTTATAAAAATAATGAGAGATACAGGACTCGAACCTGCCGCCTTCAGCTCCGGAGGCTGACGCTCTATCCAGATGAGCTAATCTCTCATAAGTCGCCACTGATTTACTCGAAGGTGCATTTGCCAAGGTTGTTGACGCGATTATCACCTCCTTAACTAAACGATACTTTATTAAGAAAAGCCTGTCAATTTACATCCGCCGCCGCCGTCCTGCATCTATCTAAACTCGAAAGCGCATCAGGGAAACATATACCCTGCACCCGGATTGTAGTCTGACGCTTTCTTCTATTCGTTATACGACCGGTATTGCAGCGGTCAACGGATTGGGGACGGCAGGCTTGGCCGCCCGAGTTGCCTCATTTAGAAATGTTACCAAAAACTAATCCTGTTGTTGCGTCTTGATACGGTTTTATCGGGCGCGGCGCTGACGCAAACGGAGGATAGTTTTGTTGACATTCTGCTGTGGGTTGAGTGGGTTGTAAAAGGCATATCGGGCTTTGTGCATATCCTTGTACTCCTGACAGCCCCGCGTTTTCGATGAGTCTTTGGAATGGACTTTGCGGTTTGTCATAAACCTTGATTTCTTTGGAGTCTACCCGCGTTTTTTTCGCTTACATTTTCGATGCGGCAATGCGCCATCTTCACCATTCAACGGGAATTCAATATAATGAAGGCCATGAATATAATCTCTTGGAATGTGAACGGCATACGGGCGGTGGAAAAAAAGGGGTTTAACGAGTGGCTTGAGAATGAAGCGCCGGATATGCTCTGCCTACA
>JAISZZ010000164.1 GCA_031284385.1 Treponema sp. | reverse complement strand
AATATAAAGTGGAATTTTACCAAATTTCTGGTTGATCGTAAAGGGAATATTATAAGGCGATTTGCTCCAACAGAAAAACCTGAAAAATTGACGAATGAAATTGAGAAATTACTGGAGTTATAGGCGGTAGTAACAGGTTCCCGCGCCCTACCGCAAAATTATTCATAAGCCTATTACATAGCTTTGCCATTTTGGGGAGTGGTATATCCATACCGTGCTTTATCCAATCCTGTATCAAGCTCAATAGGCCTTGCGCTAAGACAACGGAATAAACCCTGTTGGTTTCCTCATCCGCTGATTTATTGATACGTTTTACCATATTTCCTATTTCCATGATACGTTCTTCGATAAGCTTTTTTTGAAAATTGATGTCGCCGTTTTCGCTTAACAGCACCTGGAGTGAATTGTGGTTATCGGCAACATGGCGTAGCCATTCCTCATAGGCATTGCTGTTTTCGCGCCGTCCGGGTTCCAGCATATGTTTACGATACTCGATGTCAACATTGTTAAAGGTTTCATTCTGAATATCCGCAAGCAAATCGTATTGATCGTCATAGTAAGTATAAAAAGTTGAACGGCTCACTTCGGCGCCGGTACATATTGCCTTGAACAGATAAGCTCCCAATGGCAGAGGGATACCGGCGCGGTCGTTGCTGCCGCAAACGAATACATCATTGCGAACTTTCCGAAAAACGTAAAAGTAACTGTCGGCGGCGGCTCAATGGTCCTTGGGGAAATGACGAACCTCGTAACGAAATCGCAGATACCGAGCATTGTAATTTCCATCCTTATAGTGTTTGTTGTAATCGCCCTGGCTAACCATTCAATAGCGGCGGGACTCCTTGCATCAGTCCCGATCTTATTGGCGATACTATGCAACTTTGGGATAATGGGCATCGCTGGCATTACGCTTAACATGGCAACGGCTCTCATTGCCAGCCTCGCGGTAGACATCGGCATTGATTACACAATCCATTTCATGGAATCTTTCGAAAGGGAATGCCGGGAAGGCGGCGATTTTCTTAAACGGACTTTCGCGAGCTGCGGTAGAGCAATAATCATTAATGCTGTTTCGGTTGGAGGGGGTTTCGCCGTGCTTGTTTTTTCGCAATTCCGTATGTTAGCGGAATTAGGCAGCCTTATCGCGTTGAATATGCTTATCACCGCCATCGTAAGCCTTACGGTTATGCCGGTACTGTTCACCCTGATAAAGCCTAAGTTTATCTACGGAAACAACAGCGCGTCGCGCTGAGTGAGTATCATACATTTATGCCGTAACAGTGGCAATTTATAGGAGTTTTAAGATGAAAAGATTTGTTTTGTCGATTACGTTTTGTGCAGGATCAGTTTTCGCCCAAGATGCGGCGGCCATTGTGCAGGCGGCGAAAGACCGCATCCATACAGAAACCGAGTCAAGCCGTTCCCGTATGGTAATCACCGCCAAAAACGGTTCCACATCGGAACGGGTCATCGACCAATATTCCAAGGATGACGCCAACGGCTACGCACGGGCCGTGATCATGTTCCAGAGTCCCGCCACGGTAAGGGGGACCCGTTTCCTGTCCATAGACAACGCTTCAGGAAAAAGCGACCAGTGGATTTTCCTCCCTAATGTCGGAAAGGTGCGGCGTATCGCCTCATCCGAAAGCGGCGGCAATTTCATGGGTACGGATTTTTCTTACGATGATATGTCAGTGGACAGGGAAGTTGACCGCGACACGCATACAATTCTCCGGGAAGAAACACTGGACGGAAATATGTGTTACGTTATTCAGTCGGTTCCTAAAGACAGCGGCGACTTTCAGTATTCCAAGACCATCGCCTGGATTGATAAGGCCAATTACCGGACCTACAAACGCGAGATGTACGACAAGCGCGGCACGGTGGAAAAACTAATGGAGATCTCCGGTTACAGGGACGTACAGGGCCAGGACACGCCCATGCAGACAAAACTCTCCACCATAGTGGCGGGCACCTCAACAACGATTTACATAGACATCATCAAGTACAACGACCCGATACCCGAAGGGGTATTTACCACGGCGTATCTTGAAACCGGAAGGGTAAGGTAATGCGCGGTATCGCTTGCGTTTTATTGGCAATTCCGCTGATGTTCTCTCCGCTTGCCGCACAAGATTTCGGTTTTGATGATGAAGACGCGGGAGAAAGCGGTGGCGGTTTTGGCCAGGGAGGAGGAGGAAGCCCCCTCGCGGTTTCTATTGGAGGTGAAGTCCAGGCGTCAGTTATTGGGTTTTTCGACGACTTCGCGGAGGGCGCTAGCCATACCCGGTTTGGCGACATTTTTTCCGGCAAACTCAACTTTAAAGCCGATACTTCCCTCGCCACAGGGACCATCAATTTGAAATTAAGGCCCTCTGAATCTCCGGTAGTGATTGACGAAGCATATATCGGCGCCTACTTTGGCAGCCTCGATATTGAGGCCGGATTGCGGAAACTTACATGGGGCAAGGCGGATAGTTCAGGCCCGCTGGACGTAATCAACCCTGTTGATTATTCGGACTTGAGCGGCATGGGCGACAGCGCCAGCCTGAAAATCGCCCGCCCCCTCATCCGCGCTTCATTCCACTTCGGGCAGTTTAACAAGCTGGAAGGCGTTTTTGTCCCCACTTTTGAACCGATGAAATTTGCCGACACCGGACGCTGGGCTCCGGTGCAGTTCGCGGCCCTAAGCCAGTTTCCGTCGGAGACTATCATCAAACCCGACACTACAACGCTTGAATACGCGCAAGCGGGTATCCGTTTCACCACGACCATAGGAGGCGCGGTTGACATTGGAACGCAGTATTATTACGGACGTATGACCAGTCCGGTAGTAATACAAACGCCATCGGCGGATCCACAGTTTCCCATCGTAACCTTTTCGTATAACCCCTATCACCAAATCGGGTTTGATTACGCACAGGTCATCGCCGGTTTTAACCTCCGCGCGGAACTGGCGGCAAACGTCACAGAAGACCTTGATGGTGATGACGGTACGGTGTACAACCCGTCTTTTGCGTGGTCCATCGGGTTTGACCGCGAAGTCTTTTGGAGAATTACCCTTAATGTACAATGCAACGAAACCATTAGGCTGCTTGACAGCAAGATCGACGATCCGCAGGACATAGAAGCGGGCAGCGACATAACGTCAACGAGTCTTGTCGTGGCGCTTACAAAAAGCTTTTTGCGTGACGAGTTGGAACTGGAAGCCGCTGCCCTCTGGGACATTGAAAACGGCGCGTGCCTTATCATGCCCGGCCTAACCTGGACAAAAGACGATGTGACAGTCGAGCTTTTAGCCGGTATCTTCGCGGGCGGTGACGAGGGTCTTTTCGGTCAGTTCCACGGCAACAGTTTTATCAAGGCGTCGATAAGGTACAGTTTTTAAATACCGCGATCTGCCGCCTTGCGGCGGATCGGGGTTTACTTTGCCAGCATGAGGGAGACTAAGAACCTAATGGGCGAATTGCATATAGCGGTGGAAATGCTTGATAAACTGCGACCAAAAATTTGGAAACGAATTGTACTTTCACTGATGATTACTGGAATGGTTTATATACAGTTTTATGCTTTGTCTCTTGCGTTTAAAATCACAATCAAGGAAATAATAAGTACGGTTGGACTAATAACACTGTTTTTTATATGGTTCGATTATTATTTTGACGTAAAGACATATCGCAAATACCAGGATAAGTTAATTTCATTAACAGAAATAAATAAACAACCGCAGAGCAAGCTCTGCGGTATTTTTTACTCCGTAATCTAGTCGAATAATTCTAGCTGTTTATTTTCATATATCTTTTCATATTCTTCCGGCTTCCTGCCTTGATTC
>JAISZZ010000148.1 GCA_031284385.1 Treponema sp. | reverse complement strand
TCCCCTACCATCGTTTTTAGGCCGTCTTTTTGCCGCAGAAAATCCCATATATTCGCCGTTTCAAGAGCCCGTATCAGGCGTTTTTCGTCATAATTTGAACCAAAAACAACATTCTCCGCTGCATCGCCGTCAAACAGGTAAATGTTCTGAGGTATATAGCCTATCTTTTTACGCCACGAGCGGACATTTTCGCTGTTCAATTCCACACCGTCAACAAATATTGAGCCGGACGAAATTTTATGTATTCCTATAAGGATATCGGCAAGCGTTGATTTTCCGCTTCCGCTCGGACCGGTAACGGCAATTTTATCTCCTTTATTTATTGTAAACGATATATTTTGAAGAACTACGGGACCACTCTGGTATTGAAATGAAACATTGTTAAATGTTATCGAATTTTTAAATGTTATGGGCGCATTACCCTCGTGTATTGTTTCCTGCGTAAAATGCTCATAGACAATATCCAGCGAACGCTGCAAATAGGCGGCTTGATTGACGTTGCCGAGCATTTTGTTTATGGACGGAAGTATGCGGTACAGAGCCAGCGCGTACATTGCTATAACCGGTATTATACTTTCCGCGGAACCATAGCGGAAAAGTATCAGCAGCACAGCGCCGACAAGCAGCGAAAAACCTATGCTTTCAAGCAAGTTGCGCGGCATGGCTCCCAGAGTCGTGCTTATAACCTGAGCTTTAGAAACGGCAAGCGTTGATTTATCAAACTGTTTTATATAATAGTCCTCAACGCCGCTGATACGCACAAATTTAAAATTGCTGTAAGATTCATTTTGAACACGGTTTATACGGCTGTTGCCCTCCGCCGCTTTTGCTCCCTGCATTTTGCTGTTTTTTAGGATTATTTTTATAATGATTACAACCAAAATCACAAGAACAGCCGTCAGTAAAAGCGTCATTTTCCAGTTTACTATTAACATAAAAGAGTACAACATTAGTATTGTAATTGAATCTGAACATATCTGCAATATGCAGAGTAACATCATGCTGACATTCTGCGCCTGAGTTATGCCGTTGTGAAATTCCGACATATTCTTTTGAGTATAAATTTTATACGGCAGTGAAAGATATTTTTCATACAAACTATCGGCGAGATACCGGAATGTACCGAGCGCAAAACGGTTTTGAATATATGTGTAAAACACATTGTATGCCGCCCGCAATACATAAAAAACTATGATTCCAATTCCGAAACAAAGTATAAAATCATCTTTTGACGTAAATCCTAAAAATCTGAAAACCATGTTATATCTGCCTCTATCCAGCATATCCGGAGTTGAAGCCACAGAAATGAACGGCATTATTATAGAAATTCCAAATGTTTCTATAATTGACAACAGAATTGTCATAAAAAGCAGAATGACAAGCCTGCGCTTATGCTTTCGCTGCAGCAATACCCGCAGTTTAGATATAACCGGTTTAACAAAATTAATATTCATAGCTTCAATAATGGTGTCCAAACCCTATATATAATTCCATATCATCGCCGCCGGGCAAAACTCCGGAATTAAACCAAGAGTTTAAATTCCAGACCGCGCTCATACCGAGATATATGCTTCTGAAAGCCAGCGGGAAAAAAAATAGTTCCAGGCCGGCTGAAACAATCCAGTTCTCTGGATTATAAGTAATATTGCGGATAAAATTTCTTTTATTGTCAGCCTCAATTCCGTCAATAAGCGCTACATCCATAACGGGCCCCGCCTGTATTTCAAAATTTATTATACGCAGGCGCGTATCGTTAGAATATGTTGAAAACATAATATTGACAACATGAAATATAAAATCAAAGTTAAACAGCAGCATCGAATCCGCTGCAACCGCATAATCGCGGAGGCCGCGGATCATGCCGCCTGTGTTCCAACGCCTGCTGCCGGACGTGAACTCAAGGCCGGAATTGTAAAACCATTTTGTAAACCTGCCGCGCATTGATATTCCCAAAAAATCACTTATTACAAAATGCTCAGTAATATTTGCCGTTATGGAATTTATCCATTCATTAAAATAAAAATTGTATTCATTATTGTTTTCTATATACACGTCCGCCCCACTCCTAAAATTGTCTATCCAGTCAATTTTTTTAACTCCGAGCTTTTGAGACGCGGCAACCGACGGCCCTGCGCGGTCCGCCAAATCTTCGCCGCGGAATGCATAATTTATGTTTCCAGACAAAGCGGGTTTGTATGTTAATTTGCCGAGATTCTCAATTTCAATACGCAGCGGTATTTCCCATTCACCGTAAATTGTGTTTGAGCCGTACCATATATCCTGAAAATTAACGCTGTAAACATACTTCTGCCAATCATCGTACTCTTTTAAAAAATATATTCCCTGATTAAAACCTAGCGTAAGCGTCGTATCATTTACCGGAATATTAACCGCTATTCCGCTGTTGTTCATTGTAGAAAACGGCTCGTTGAAATAGTACGAAAAAATATTTTCCGCAGTGAATATCCAATTATAACCGAGAGCGCGGAATGGAATCTCTACGCCGAAAAGAATATTTATATTGTTGCGAGAATACGTTACGTCTTTTCCGTCATGGTAACGGTAGGTAAGATTTATTCTGAGCGGACTCATAAGCCCCAAAAAATTAAAATCCCTGATGCGCAGAGCGGGCGACCAGCCTGTATTAGAGCTGTATTTGGGTTCAGGTACTATGATAAAATTGCGTGTGTCCACCGCGTGAATTACAATATCTACAGGGATGCGCCCGTCATCGTCCACATTCACCCTGCTAAAATCTATCTCCACTTCCTGTAATTCACGCCGGTTAATCAGTATTTGTTTTTTGCGGGCTATATATTCCAGCAGCGCGGTTTCGCCTGTTATTTCATCACCTTTTTTTATTTCTGAATTCAGCAGCAGCGCATACTCTTTAGTACGGCCTTCAATATCAAAAAATATTTCACGGATATAGTAAACGTCATTTTCTTCCGCCCATAAACTTTCGCGGTCAATAAAAAACGCTTGAATCAGAATAATCGCCACTAATAGTTTTTTCATGTTAAGCCGGATATTCCTTTGATAAGTTTTATGCCATCCCCGCTTGAATCTATAGTTACAAGACACGCGCCGCGGCGCGCAGGAACAACAAAACGCAGCGCCCCTTTTTTTATTTTCTTGTCGCCGCTCATGGCGCGGAAAAAAGCGCCGCCGTCCACGAGCGCGGAATGCGGCGCGCCCGTTTCATAACCAAGCTCTTTCAAAACGGATGTAATCGCGCCGGCGCGTTCAGGTGGCGTAATTTTTAGCTCAACGCCCAGTTTACAGGCCCGCGCCAATCCCCACGCTACCGCTTCGCCGTGTGAAAGTCTGCCTAAACCCGCCGCGCTCTCAAGCGCGTGGCCAAACGTATGCCCCAGATTCAACAGTGCCCTGTCCTCCCCGCGCTCTTCCGGGTCTTTCTGTACGATAAGCCCCTTCACTTCCACCGACCGGCGTATCAGTCCGGCGGCGGCTTCCATGAGCGCCGGAGGCAGCCCTTCACCT
>JAISZZ010000145.1 GCA_031284385.1 Treponema sp. | reverse complement strand
CTTTTTCTCTTGCATAGTTAACCCCATGTTGACCTCCGATAGCTGTTGCTTCCGGATAGTCTGCCTTAATTTGGGTTACTTTTCATAATGAGGCATAGGGTCTTTTGGGTTACTTTTTTGATGCGGCAACGCGGTATATTGCGTATCCACACGCAATGCGTTAAACTGTTTACATATTGCATTTTGCCCGGTCATGGAACTTTGAAAGGGTTCGCTTGTAGAGGGTTATCTCATGCTTAGGAACTGTAAAAAAATAAAATGCACAGCATTTTATTTTAATTGCTTATGCAATAAGGAAATAAAATGACCAAATGGTCATGTTATTTCCTTACAGTTCCTTACTGAGTATATTTTAGCGTAGGAGAATTAAAAAGTTATGATCATTCACAAAGAAAAGCGCCCTGAAATATCCCCCCCCCCCCCCCAGCAATTAAACAAGCGCAATGCGGTATTGGACGGCATACGCGGAATAGCCGCTTTAATAGTGGCGGTTCCCGCCCATTACTATTTTTATTTACCTAATTCTCCATTTACCAGCAGCATATCTGTTTTCCTTGCTGTATGGGGAAGAACAATGGTCGAGATATTTTTTATGCTGTCAGGGTTTATATTCTTTAACAAGTACGGGGCAAAAATATCCTCACGCTCAATATCAAAAAAGGATTTTTTCATACTCAGGTTCAGCAGGCTTTATCCTTTGCATTGGCTTACGTTACTTGTAGTTGCAATAGTACAACTTGTACGAAAATACGTTACAGGTTCGGGCTTTTTTGAGTATTATTACATAAAAAATATTTTTTTGTTTCTGCAAAATATATTATGCGTCCAGAACGGCTGGCTGCAGACCAGTTCATCGTTTAACGGTCCGGCATGGTCAATTTCTATAGAAATAATGATGTACATAATATTTTATGCGTTGTTTTACTATGTTGGAAGCGGCAAAAAACGTTTATACATTTGCCTGTTTTTAATATATTTAGGCGTGATGATGCACACATCAGGCTGGGAGAAACCTCTTTTCAACGTTAGTACCGGACGGGGGCTGATATGTTTTTTTACCGGAGTTTTAATTGGCGAAATTTTGAGCCGCGAAAAAAATATAAAACGTGAACGACAGTTAATAAGCGCTTCCGTATTAACTGTAATATTATCATTAGCGCTTATATTCATATTATTCAAATACAATGATAAAAGCGGCATATACTATATGTATGGGTATCTTGTGTGTATGTTAGCGCTTTTTCCCGCACTTTTTATACTGTCTTTGCGCCTGCGGATTCTTTCAAAAGCTTTGTCATTGAAGCCGCTTTTGTATTTGGGTGAAATATCATATTCAATGTATTTAACGCATTTCCCTATAGTATTGATAATAACAACGCTTGATAAAATATTTAACCTAAAAATAGACTATTCAAGTTACATGATTTTCTTCGCTTATACCGCGGCGGTAATAATAATTTCCCATATCGTACATTTTTACTTTGAAAAACCACTGCAAAATTATATACGGCGGGAATCCGGTATCAGAGTTGTTTTTAAAATTTAATTCCCGCGCCCACTTTCATAATTCACATCCCCGGTCATTTTTTTGCCGGTCGTGTGCCGGCGTTTTTTCACTTGCTCCGTGATGCCGGGGCCGTTTTTAGTGTTTAATTAACCTGCCAACCCACGCCGCAAATTGTGCCGCCGCCCACAACATAATCACCGTCGTAAAGAACGGCAGCCTGCCCCGCCGTAAGCGCTCTTTGCGGCTCGTCAAACTCTACCAGTATCGAGTCCTCTGCGGTTTGCCGGGCGACGGCGGGTTGTTCCCGCTGCATATACCGCGTTTTCACGCATACACGCGCCGGTTTTTCAAGATTCTCGCACGCTATCAAATTAATACTATCCGCCGTCAAAACCTTTGAATACAGTTCTGTTTCGGTGCCAAGCGTTACCGTATTGTCTTTTTGTGATTTCGCGGAAACGTACAGCGGGGTTTTCGCCGAAACGCCCAGTCCTCTCCGCTGCCCTATCGTATAACGCGCAAATCCCCGGTGCCGTCCCAAAATATTTCCTGCCGAATCTATTATATCGCCTGCGGGGTAAGTTTTGCCTGAGTATCTTTCCATGAACGCGCCGTAATCTCCATCCGGCACAAAGCATATATCCTGACTGTCCCGCTTTGCCGCGTTTATAAAACCCTGCTCAACGGCTATTTGACGGACATCCTCTTTTTTCATAGCACCCAGCGGAAACGCGGCGTTTTTTAACTGTTCCTGCGTCATCGCGTACAGTACATAGCTCTGGTCTTTTTTCTCGTCAACGGACTTTTTTAACAGGTATCTGCCGCCTGATTTTTCTACCTGAGCATAGTGTCCAGTAACAAGGCAGTCGTATTCCAACTGGTGGGCGCGGAATAACAGGCTGTTGAATTTTATAAACCTGTTGCAGTCCACGCACGGATTCGGGGTGCCGCCCGATTCGTATATTTGTATAAAACGCTCAATAACGTTTTTGCGAAAATCTTCTTTCAGGTTCAGAACATAGTGCGGTATATTGAGCCGGTACGCCACATCACGCGCGTCATTTACATCGTCCAGCGAACAGCATGATTTTTCATGTTTGCCCGCAGAAAAAACATCCCCGCCACTGTCAAAAAGTTTCATCGTAGCGCCCGCGCATTCCCAGCCCGCCTGTTTCATCAAAAACGCCGCTACAGAACTGTCAACGCCGCCGCTCATGGCTATAAGCGCCTTTCCCATCATGTTTTCAATTTACACCCGCCGCCGTGTTTGCGCCACCCGCCTTAGTTCCCGCCTTTGTACAACGCGTTCCTTTCCTCGCGCAATTCCATGCGTTTTAGATGTTTGAATTTGACATTCAGCGCGAGTGAAAGCGGAATCAGCGCCCCGATAAAGGCAAGCGGGCTTGCGAAGCATAGTCCGGTGTAACCAAAGAACGAAGTCAAAATCAAGGCAGCGAAGGTACGCATTAAAAGTTCCATGATACCCGCGAGCGTTGGAATTAGACTGTCGCCTAGTCCCTGTATCGTTTGCCGGAAACTGAACAGCATGGCCAAAAATACAAAGAATACGCCTGTTATTTTTAGGTAAGTATGCGCCAGCCTTACCGCCTCAGGCTCGCCGGGCAAAAAAACGGCGGCTATATAACTGCCAAAAAAGAAAAATATAAAGCACATAATGACGCTGAAAATCAGCGCGATTATAGAGCCTTGGATAACTCCTTTTTTTATGCGGGCATACTTTTTTGCGCCGAAGTTTTGGGCAGCGAATATTGTCATCGCTTGTCCATAAGAGCTTAGCGGCATGGTCGCCAGTTGGTCTATTTTTTGTCCGGTTGTAAATGCCGCCACTGCCGCGTAACCCAGACCGTTAAGTGCGAATGTAACGGCAACCGCGCCTATCGCGATAATGCTCCACTGAAAGCCCACCGGCAGCGCTATTTTTATATGCTTTGCTATTTCCGCCTTATCAATTTTACAATCGCTCAATTTTAGCGAGAGTTGCGGAAACCGTTTTTTTATGGCTGGAATACAGGCCGCCCCCGCAAAAAATTGAGCTATTATCGTGGCGATACCGGCGCCTATTACACCGGTATTGAACGCCAGTATAAAAACATAATCGAGTATTATATTGATTACACAGGCAAGCGCCAAAAAATAAAGCGGCGTTTTACTGTCGCCTACGGCCCGCATCATGTTTGAAAGCAGGTTAAACAGCGTCAACGCCGGCATTCCCCAGAGTATCACCACAAAGTAGCGGTATGCGTCTTCGTAAATTATATCCGGCGTGTTCAAAAGACGCAGCAACGGACGCAGAGCGCAGATACTTATGACCATCAAAATGATTGTTACGGCGGCGCTTATTATTATGCTTGCCGCAAAACTGCTGCGGATTCCGCTTTCGTCCTTCGCGCCGTAACGCTGGGACGTGATTATCGAGGCACCCGATGTAACCCCCATGATAAAGCCAAGTATCAAAAACGCTAAACTGCCCGTGCTGCCTATCGCGGCGAGGGCTTCCATCCCTATAGTTCTCGCCACAATGAACGAGTCGGCCATGTTGTATAACTGTTGAAACAGATTTCCTATTACAAGCGGTATGGCGAAAGCCAATATCAAAGCGCCGGGCGGCCCGACGGTTAAATTTTTTGTCATCTATAAGTATCTACATGATTGACCGCGTGTAAGTCAAGCGGCTTTCATATAATTCTAAGAAATTTTACATTTACCCGTCAGCCCCGCCAATGGGATTTAAATACGCTGGTATCAGTTATTGTCCGTGAATTTGGCTATGCCTTCAATGATTCTTGATAAGAAGGGGGGACGATTTCCATACATTTTGCGGCATATAGCCGCCGTTGTCGTCCGTCCCCCCTGCACTCCATAACCGGC
>JAISZZ010000052.1 GCA_031284385.1 Treponema sp. | reverse complement strand
CCGCGCCCGCCCCGCGCCCCCCCTCGTTCCCCCCCCCACCCGCGGGGCGCGGGGGGGGGCGGCCCCCCGCTTCGGGCCTTTTTTGCGCTTTTATGTACACTTTTATACGCAATCGCCGTTAATGGCTGCGAAATGCAAGTGGATACAGAAACTCCTTCCGGCGGTGCGTTGATAACGTATCTTGAACTGGATTTCGGAATGTTAACGCCTGATTTTTCGCCTGATATAATGGAATATGTTTCCTATGTAGGCAACACGGTTGATACGGTAACGATAACTCTTGCCGCAAATGGCGGATCTGTTGTTATCAGCAATACCGGCGCCGGAACATCAAAAAATTATTTAACGCGCGCCGCCGAAGACGGTGGAAACACGGTTTCGCTTGCCGAAGGCGATAATATAATTTTAATAGAAGTAATTCCGGCGGACGGCGGCAATCACAAAATTTATACGGTTACAGTAACGCGGCTCGATGCTTTTGGCATGGGGCCCACCGTCAAGAATCCTATCGCCATACCCGGAATTAATTACACGCAGTTAATCGTAAGCTGGACGGAGGTATTTGGCGCTGAATCTTACGAGGTTTGGTGCGATCCGGACGGCGCCGCGGGTGTGCCGGCGGAAAAACTAGATGCGCTGCCGCCGTTGACGAGTATTCTTATTGAAAATTTGACCGACCAAAAATCCTATAACATACAGGTAAAAGCTATCAACAGACTGGGCGAAAAGAATTTTCCGCGAGTAACGGGTAGAACGGAAGCGGTTTTTACGAGTTTGGAATACCTTAAAGCGTATCTTGCGTCAAAACCGGCAAATTCGCCGTTGAATCCGTACCGTGTCAGCCTTAGCGGTATCAATGTTGAAGATTTTGGTACCGGCACAAATTCGGTGCAACCTTTTTTTGAGGCATTGGGGGGAAAATTCACGGCGGTTGATTTGAGCGGCTGCCACGGGGAGCGCTTACTTCCACCAGCGGCGGCCTGCGATAACAAAGACAGGCTTACGGAAATTACGCTTCCCGGCACGTTAAAATATATAGGCGAAAAAACTTTTATGGACTGCGGAACAATGGCGCAGGTTTCTTTTCCCGGCACGATTCAGGGCATAGCGACAGATGCTTTTGATAATTGCCCGAATATCGTGTTTGCGGCGCGGGGGCCGGGCGGTTACAGCGCCGATTCAAGCGGCAAGATGCTACTGTCAAATAACGGCAAAATTTTATCCGTTTACCCGATGACTTTCGGGCCGGATATAAACGTGGTTATACCCTCCGGTGTTGCCTTAATCGCGGACGGCCTGTTTGAGCGCAACGCGGGCAGCATAACAACCGTAAAACTGCCGGATACTTTGACGCGGATAAATGACAAAATGTTTAATAACGCTAAAAAACTTATTTCAATGGAAATAAGCCCAGACGCGCCGGTGATCAGCATAGGCGAAAACGCATTCAGGTCATGCGAAAAACTTGTATCCATCACTATTCCCAATACCGTAAAAACTATTGGCAAAGAAGCGTTTTATAATTGCAAAGCGCTCACTTCAATAAAAACACCACAAACCATTGAATACATAGGCGAAGGCGCGTTTTGGCAAGCCACCGGTTTAAAAACAGCCGATGTGCCGGCAGCCGGCTTTGGCGATAAAGCGTTTTATGGCTGCACCAGCCTTGAAACCGTTACCCTCTCAGACAGGCTGGAAACTATTTCCAAAGAAATGTTTTCTGCATGCACTAAACTTGCCGTTATCAATATGCCGGCGGCATTAAAAAAAATAAACGACAGTGCGTTTGCATCCTGCACGAAAATTACCGGCGATCTGGAAATGCCCAAAACTCTCGAATATATAGGGGCATCGGCATTTAAGAGTCTTACCGGAATTACATCCGTCAAGCTGGGCGGAAAGGTAAAAATTATTGGAGAGGCTGCGTTTAGTGGTTGCACCGGTATCACTAAAATATCAGGGCTCGATTCTGTTGAAACAATAGGCAAGCAGGCTTTTTCTAGCTGCTCAAAACTTGCGGGAACTGTCTCAATGCCTAGCCTAATCACGCTCAATGAGGAGGCGTTTAAGAGTTGCACAACAATCGAAATCATTGCTATGCCAGCCTCAGTGGACGTAAAAAATAAGGCTTTCCCCACCTCTAATAGCGTCATTGAGAGCTTTATTTTAAGCGGCGAGGGAAATCTTAGGACGGATGATTCGGGCAAAATACTGATAGAGGGTAACAATATTTTTGCTGTAGGCAAAGTTACAGGCGGCGTGACGCTCCCTAACGGACCTACCGAGTTAGCGACAGAGTTATTTTTGAGTAACACAAATATAACAAGCATAAAACTTCCAGACACGCTCACGAAAATCAATAATAAGGTTTTTAAGAGCTGTACAAATCTTATATCGCTTACCATGCCCTCCACAGTTGAGACAATCACAGACGTAACTAATTTTAGTAATAGTCCGTTCGCTAGTTGTTCCAATATCCGCTTCACCGTAACAGGAAGTGGAAAATTCAGCGCGGCCTGCGATGGTCAACTATTGCTGGACGGAAACACGGTAGTCTCCGCCCGCAGTTCAAGCGGGAGCCTTTCTATTCCCGACAATGTTGGTTCAATAGGCGCGAATGCTTTTAGGGGGTCATTAGTTGACTATATAGAAATTGGGTCGGATAGCGCGCTGGGACATATCGATCAATATGGTTTTTACCCTGAAACTATCGGAACTATGGCAATCATTTGCCGTAAACTGTCGCCGCCGGTTCTGGTTAATAATGCGGTTTCCAGTGGGAAAACCAACACCTTTTTTTTCGTTTATGTCCCTGCGGCCGGTACCGAAGCGTATAGCGCTGCCGGTTGGAGCGATACAAATACTAAACAAAAAATCAAACTTAATACCATCGAATCACTTGAGGGAGGTTCGTAATGAAAACACTATTAAAAAAATTAGCGCTGTTCTGCCTGTTTTTAGCGGCGCTGATGTTTGCGGCGGCCTGTGACCAGCCGGCGGGAACAGATGAGGACGCGTATCAAGATGAGATTATTTACAGCTTTACCGGAATCACGGAAATGGCGGAATTTCTTACCTCTATGCCTCAGAATGACGCGGAAACAAGCTATAATGTCATGCTCACCGGTTATAACGGACGCGCCGCCGCCGCTCAACAGGAATATGACTTGAACGAGATATTCGCCGCCCTCAGCGGGCGTTATGTAAACCTCGATATAAGCCTGCTGGAATGGACAAATATAGACGGCGCGTTAAGCTCTGATTTGGAAGCGCGGCTTTACAAGGATAAACTTACATCAATTACGCTGCCCCTGTATGCGGAAACTATAGGCAATTTCGCTTTTTGGGGAACATCGTCCCTGCGCTCTTGTTACCTGCCGGAAGAAACGCTGGAAATAATCGGCATATCGGCTTTTGGGGACTGCGCTGCGCTGGAAAGTATCGACATAACGGCGCAAGAGGTTGGTGAATCCGCGTTTTCAGGCTGTACATCCCTTAAACAGATTACGCTGCGCGCCGGCGTGGAAAATATTGGCGCTTACGCATTTTTTGATTGTCTCTCACTTGAATCTTGTACGCTGGAGGCGGTTACTCCACCCAATCTTGGTAATTATGCATTCATGAGCACACCCGAAAGTCTTGTTTTTTATGTACCAAACGCGCAGGCAATATCGATTTACACTGTACGCCCGGACTGGGGTGTATACGCGAATCAAATTTTTATGCTGGATATGGGCGGCGGCTTGATTGAAATATACTTTGACGACGGTAAGCGGCGGGCTGCGTACGACACGGATTATTATGACCCTAACAAGGATACCACATCAGAAACAATTTACAGAAACCATTTTACCGTTGTCAGCGGTAAAAAACTCGCGCTGTCTCCCATTAGCTGGGGCATTGGCTCCGGCGCGGCGTATGAGTGGCTGGTGGACGGAACGGTACAAGAGGGGGTTACGGGTGAAATCTTTACGTTTAGCCCGTCAGAAGTAAAATCGTATTCAGTTGAATGTAAGGTTGTTGACGGGGATAAAAGCGCTGAAACAAATATCACCGTGCAATGTGTGGCGGCTCCAGTAAAACGGACGAAAGATGTTCCCAAGAGAACAGCGGCAAGCGTAGCTTTTACGCCGGCTCCGGGACAGTTTACTGGTGTCTGCCCGCCTGTAAATTTGTCTACGGAAAAAGATGTGAACAACGACTGCAATGCAAAATTGGAGGGAACTAAAACATTAACATACAAATACTGGGACGGATGGTCGCTGGGCGATGTGGGCGGGTATTTCACTACCATGTTTGATCACAGCGTATCAAAAATGGCCGGTGGAAACGAAATTATCATAAAAGGCAACGCTTTTAGCGGCTGGTACGAACCAGGCGTAGTATGGGTAAGCCGTGATGATAACGGGGACGAGATACAAAACGATACTTGGTATGAGTTGAAAGGCAGCGAGTACGGTTCTTCAGAAACGATTCAGCGGTACGCAATAACTTATTACCGTCCCGTTTCCGGCAGCAATGTCGTTAAATGGACGGACAATCAGGGAAAATCAGGCGAAACGGCGGGGCCATACCCAGTGTCGGTAAAAGGCGCGTACGTTACGTTTACCGGTACAAAACTAGGCAGTTCCAACGTAACATCGAGTTCAAGCGGCTATGTTGATACGTCTACCACCAAATTCTCGATAGCTAACGCCGTTCAGGTTGACGGCTCGCCGGCGGATCTTGATTTTATTGATTTTGTGAAAGTTCAATGCGCGGTTAGCGGCACTGCTTTTGGCGGGCTTTCTACAGAAATGATGGTTCCAATGGATGCCGGCCTTCCGCCGGATAACGAATTGTCAGGAGCGGCGGTTGCCAGCGGAACCATATATGTTTATACGTTTATCAACAATTCAGGATACGATATTACTATCAGCTATAGAACAGCGCAAAATGGAGAAGACAAGTCCCTTACGATTTTAATAGGTAAAACCGCGAAACTTGAACTGTCCGCGATTCCGAAAATATGGTGGGATATAAGCAGTGGTAATGCAAATGCCAAAAAAACACACGGTACAATCGTGTTTGACAATACGGGCGGTGATTTATGAAACCGGTTTATGTGTTTGCAGTGGCTGCCGCGGCAGCATACGCTCTGGCCTCCTGCGATAACGGGAGCGCCGCGAAAAACACGCCTGCCGTTCCCGTTTACAAAGCCGGCGCGTACACCGGCTCGGCGGTCAGCGTTGGCGGAGAGCTTTGCGTGGAACTTACAGTTTCCAGCGTAAGAATTACGGATGTGGTTGTAACAAAACAAAACGACAACATTGACCGTCCCGAAGTGGCGCTTGCGTTGGAACAGATTCCCCGCCGGATAGTTGAGTCTCAAAGCGCCGGTGTTGACGCTGTTTCGGGGGCGACAGTTACCAGCAACCGTATAATGGACGCGGCGCGGGAGTGCGTTAGCAAAGCGCGTCTCGCGTATTCTTACAATTAACAGGAATATAATGGACTTGTTCAAGACTCCTATGGAAGCACTGGCGCAAGTTAATCAGCGTTGCCCTATAGCTTCTTGAACAAGCCGCAGCAAATGTTGTGTAAAATACGCAGCATTTTGACATTTTAAGCGGAAGCCGTTCAAAAATTGAAGTTTTTGAACGGTTTCAATGGGATAAAATTATGGATGACAAAACACAAAAAATTAGCGATTTACCGCGACGGCTAGCGGCGGCATTAGCGCTCGCCGTATTCCTTGTATGTTCTTACTCTGCCTGTGAAAACGGCGTCGTGGGCGGGGCAGACGAGACCGAAACCGATAAACCGGTTAATTTACCGGCTGATTTGCCCGGCGTCTGGTACTCGTATTACGGAGAAGAACGCTTGGACGGATACCATATAGGACTAATCAAAAATCTTGCCGGCGACCTTGCAAGCAAACTGCCTGTAGATTTTCCAAATTACAAGCGTAGTCTAAAAGACGGTTATACGATAAAAGATACAGATTACTACATATATTACGACGATTTAGGCGGGTACGGAGGCACACGTTACGGCTTTCTCGGCGTAGTCAGGGCTGTCAACCTATTTCCCGACAGCGCCGGAAACAAGGCGGCGGGCGCGGTAATATTCGAATACATGAACGGCTGCTACCCCAACTGGACGGACTTATCAAAAAAACCGTTCATGGCGGTATACTACAGGATTATTGACCATAACCATATACAGATGGCAAATCCAATCGATCTGGCGAAGTTGGCCGATTATAACGAGGATGAGTCATTGGGAACCGCCGTGTACGCTGTAGAAACAGCCACGCTAAATGAAGCCGTCAACAAATTTACTGCTGCTAAAGATCAGGAATACATAAATTGGGGTGTCGTTATATCGCAAACTAGAAATAAATGAGCAAGTATTTCAAAATCCACGCATATATTCTTATTTTTTATGCGGTGTTTTCGATTTATACGACGTTTTCGCTGTTCGCTATTGAAACCGCGGATACAGACGGCGTGTCATACGAGGATGAATCAGGTGAATCCTCGTTTGATGAGGGCAGTTTTGTTAATTTGGGTGTGGATGATGATGGAGTTTCTATCATAGGAACGCCTGAAACGACTCAACAAATAAAAACGATAGACGCGGACGAGATAAAACGGAGGCAGCCGCCGGATCTTGCCACATTGCTGGAAGAATCGCTGGACATGGGGATTACCCGCTACGGCGCATACGGCAATCAAACTGAAATAAATATGCGTGGGTTCGATACGGAACGTATAGCGGTGCTGATAGACGGAGTTCCGGCAAACTCTCCGCGTTCCGGCGAATTCGATGTAAATCAGATAGATATTTCAAATGTTGAGCGGGTCGAGGTCATATATGGAGGGTCAGACAGCAAATACAATGTTACCGGCGCTATGGGCGGCGTAATAAACATCATCACGATTAAAAAGCAAAAAACAGGCGTTCATTTTGGCGGCA
>JAISZZ010000199.1 GCA_031284385.1 Treponema sp. | reverse complement strand
GACCAGGGCTTAAAACCCTTCTCGCGTATCAGGTACGCGATTTTCGTGGTTATGACCCGCGTCTTTCCCGATCCCGCCCCCGCCAAAATCAAAAGCGGCTTCCCCTCGTGAAACACGGCTGCGCGTTGTTCTTCATTCAAACCCCGCAGATATAGAGGTATTTCATTCATCCTTCAATTCTAATATGGATGTTGACAAACTAAAAGCGGCTATTCATTATAAAATCCGGTAACGGGAGACGCGGGCAATGCGGGAACTACGGACGCTGCCCTTGGGCAACGCTGATTAACTTGAAGCCAATCATCGTTGCCCTATGTATTTGCTCATTTCATTACGCAAATACGGCATTAAAGTAGCACTGATTTATGCGCACTCGCATAAATCAGTGCTTCCCTTGCGAAATTTACGAAAAGGAGCTTAAAATCGATACCTTGCAACAAATAATAAACTGGATTCCGCCGCTTTTAGAAGGCGCGGTCATAACGATTCTGCTTCCGCTGACGGCAGTTTCCGCCGGACTTATTTTGAGCCTGCTGCTCGCATTGGGAAAGATGTCCAAAAATAAGGTTTTGAACCGTTTTTGTTCCGCCTATACATTTTTTTTTCGCGGTACACCGCTTTTGATGCAGCTTTACTTCATTTATTACGGACTACCGCAAATATCGCCGCATCTCGCGATAAACGACCGCTTTTTCGCGGCGTTTATCGCGTTTTCACTGAATTCAGCGGCCTATTGCGCGGAAATTATACGCGCCGCCATTCAGAGCATCGACAGTGGGCAATTTGCCGCCTCCCGCGCGTTGGGCTTGTCCTACGCGCAAACGGTGGCGCAGGTTATAATCCCGCAGTCCATACGCCGGCTTATTCCGCCTGTCGGCAACGAATTTATCATGGTTCTAAAAGATGCATCCCTCGTATCCATTATCGCGCTCACCGATATAACCAAAGCTGCCCGTTCAATCTCATCCTCCAGCGCGTCCTCTCTGGTATATCTGCCGGCAATGATTCTATATCTGATTATAACCGCCGTGTTTGCTTTTATGTTCAATAAACTTGAAAAACGTTACACAATTCATTAACAGGATTATTTCATGTCCATGATCAAAGCGGTCAATGTGAGCAAAACGTTTGGTGAATTGAAGGCGCTGCGTTCCGTATCGATAGATGTTGAGCAAAAAGAGGTCGTTTGCATCATAGGGCCTTCCGGTGCGGGCAAGTCAACGTTTCTGCATTGCTTGAAATGGCTGGAACAAATTGATGACGGGCAAATTTACATCGAAGACAAACTGCTGTTTGACTGTGCAAACGGAATTGACAGGGTTAAAATGCCGCCCGCTGAACGCGCCGCCGCGCTGCTGGAAGCAGGCCTCGTATTTCAGCGTTTTAACCTGTTTCCACACAAAACCGTCCTCGAAAATGTAACGCTGGCGCCCATTCATGTACGAAAAATCCCGAAAAAAACGGCTAAAGAAAAAGCGGAAACTATTCTTGCGCGTGTGGGACTTGCCGGTAAAATGGCAAATTTTCCCGGGCAGCTTTCGGGCGGACAACAGCAGCGTGTCGCCATTGCAAGAGCCTTGGCGATGGAACCAAAGATAATGCTGTTTGACGAGCCGATTTCCGCCCTAGACCCTGAACTTGCCGGCGAAATTCTGTTCATAATGAATAACCTTGTCGCAAGTGGAATGACCATGCTCATCGTAACTCACGAGTTGAGCTTTGCCCACAAAATCGCTGACCGCATAGTATTCATGCACGAAGGCGCAATTCTTGAAACCGGCAAACCGGACGATTTTTTCACAAACCCGAAAACAGAACGCGCCCGCCAATTCCTGCAAAGCGCGTTTCCCGCCGCCAGAGTCGGCGCCTCTGGCACCGCAGACATACCACGCGCCAATGGCGCGATAACTTGGCGGCAATAGAGAAATTGCGTTTGATGGTGTGTCCGCGATTTGGGCGCTAGAGGATTCGAACCTCTGACATCCACGGTGTAAACGTGGCGCTCTAACCAACTGAGCCAAGCGCCCCTGTAAACCGCTGGGATTCAGTTTATCGTAAAATGAATTTGACAGTCAAGCCGCAGGGCGGGCAGGAAAACGATGCGTTAGTTTTTTGTGGGAAAATTATGCACTCTATTATAGATTATGCCGACAATATATATATATTAAAAATATAAATGCGTATATACTATCTACGCATAGTCAATTAAGCACCAACATTTGTGGAGGAATTTAATGAAAAAAATTAGCGTTGTATGTCTATTTGTCTTGTTTTTTTCCGTATTTTCAGCGTTTGCTCAGGAGACAAGCCGTGCGCCGGTCGATAACTCTGAATTTTATGTCCTACAGGTAACAATAGACAAGATTTTCCCATATACAAAAGGCTATATATTAGAGTACCGCAAGAACGGTATCGGGTCCAGCCGGATTTTCTTACCGGCTGAATGGTTTGCACGGACAAACAAGACTGAAGGCCCGCTTAAAGGCGAATTGTCCATGTTGTTAGACAAAAAAGTGTGGCCATATCTAACGATATACTACAAAGACGGGAAAACCGACCATGTAAGATTATTTGTACGTGAACATTCCCATCTTACATGGGGCAGCGTTCCGAGTACCGTCAGCTTTGACGCAAATTTTGAAGGCGTTGAAGAAATAACTGTTGTCCGATAAATAAACTGCGGTATTTTAGAGGGTTTATATGCCAGAATCTTTTATACCGCCGTTAGAACTATTAGATTTTATAAAAAACCACAACAAATTCATTATTGTAGGGCATGAAGAACCTGATGCGGATTGTATCGGGAGCCAGCTTGCCCTGTCCTCTATGCTGCTCCGTTTGGGTAAACAGACGCTGCTTCGCTCATCTGGACCTTTCAGGAAAACAGAAGTTATTCCGTACAAAAATTTGTTTTCCGCTAAAATAAACGAGGATGATAAAACTAACGCGGCAGTCATAATTGTTGATTGTCCTGCGCCGTCCCGTACAGGCGAGTTATGCGGTGCAATAAAGGGACTTCCGCTGGCAATAATTGATCATCACGCGGCAGCAAGCGCCAAAAATCGCTTGTCCACCGCAGATTGCACTTATATTGCGGCGGCGGCGGCATCATCAACTATTTTAATTTTTTCATTGTTCAAGGCTTTGAACCTTGATATTTCCAAAGATGAGGCTTGTTTTTTGTTCCTTGGACTCTGTACGGACACGGGTTTTTTTCGCCATATTGATTCAGGCAGCGAGGAAATTTTCCAGATAGCCGCAAGTCTGGCAAAAGCAGGCGCGAGTCCAAAAGAAACTTTTTCAAAAATTCACGGTGGAAAAACCCTAAATTCGCGCCTGCTGTTAGGGCTAGTCATAAGCCATACGGAAAGCTATTTTGGCGGCAAACTGTTAATTACAACTGAAGAATTGGAAGAAACGCAAAAATACGGTATTGAAAACCGCGACTCAGACGCTATTTACCAAATTTTAATGTCGGTGGAAGGCGTTGAAGCTGCCGCCGTGATTCGCCAAAGCTCGCCCGTAGAATGTGCGATCGGACTACGCTCGCTAAATTCTGTGGATGTTGCAAAGATAGCCGTAGTTTTCGGCGGGGGCGGACATAAAAACGCGGCGGGCGCTTATCTAAAAGGCCATATCGCGGCATTAAAACAAACGCTTCTTGGCGAATTTGAAAAAATTTTCAGCGTAACATAATCCCACCGGCACACGGCGCAGCATAGGCCTTACGATGATATTTTTATTTTATTGTATACAACGCGCCCGCGCCGCGGCCAAAGATTTCGCTTTCGTACATACATTCGGCCTGCGCGGGGGGAGTCGGGTACACACCGCGCCGCGCCGCACGGAACGCAAAGCGCACGGTGGTTTCACCCGTGTCAAACCTGTCCCAAAAGTATTGTATCTCGTTGTCAAAAATCGCCTGACTGCTTACAGCATAGTCCTTGCGCCCGGCCTCAATATCATCATCGTTTGTCCTTGCCACCTCCAGCGCGGCGGAATTTGTCGTAACAAAACGGGCATCAAGTATTTCCGCGCCGCTGGGAACCGGCGCGCGCAGTGCAAGGTAGGTCCTGTCGCGGCTGCTCGACACTCGCAGTTCCGCACGGTATAGTTTTCCACTTTCAAGCTGATACTCTTTTACCGGTTCACCGCTTTCAACATCATAAATCGTCTGAAACACGCCTATTCCCTCGTCCCTTCGTTCCTGCATTTCCGCAGGCAGCGCGTAAGTAAGCGCGGCTGTCCAGTAAATACCGCCCGTTCCACGCCTTGTTACCGCAAAAGGCAGCGCCGTATCACGGGGAATTGCGGCAAGCGGAAAATCCTTAAAGCCAAAAGTTTTTGTTACCGCCCGCGCACTCAGTCCCTTGAAACTCGCGCTCAAAAGTTCGCGCCCGTCAAGCGCCGCCGCGCTCGTAACGTTTGTTTTCGCAAGATTTTCAGTTTGTATGAGTCTGTCAACGGCGGCCAGTACACGCACTGTAACGGCGGTATTATCCCAGTAACCGCCTGAGCGTTTATTTTCCAACAGTGAATGTAACAGGCGCGTATTAATGTCATCGCCCGGATACTGGTCAACAAAAAATTGCAATGTAAGCGCAAGCTGTTCTGTTTTTCCGCCGTAGTACGCATACGCGTCATCGCCGCCGCTTATATCAACGCCGCGGGCAGTGGGACGCAGCAGGTTACGGAGAGTCCGCGCCGTTTCGGACGCAATATCGCTGCGCGATATTGCCCGCGCCGTCATGCCGGCAAACGCCAAAACCGCCGGATTATCCTTGTTGGCGGCGGTAATTTCCTGTAGACGCGCCGCGTCAACTGGTTTTTTCATCAATGAAAAAACATACAGCATATAGGATTGTAAATATACATTCCTCATATACGCAAATCTGTTTTCCACCGCTTGAAGCGAATTGCCCCCGCGTGAATTATCACGGCGTGAATTATCACGGCGTGAATTATCACGACGTGATGTTGCTCGATACAGTTTTTGATATTCGCTGTAAAGATAATCGTACAATTTACCGGTATTGACCGCGGACGGAACTGCAATATTTTTTTCCGGCGCGAGGCTTACTATATGCGCTATACGAAGCGACACATAAACATCAGATTCAATACCCGATGGCCAGTACGGAAACCCCCCGTCTGGCCGCTGAATCTTTGCCCACGATGCCAGCTCTTTTTGCGCGGTTTTTTTCGGATTGGAAACTTCACTGCTTAAACCAAGAGCGTCGATATATTCGCCGAATATTACAAGGGGCAGCGCCGCCGCGCTTCTCTGTTCCATGCAGCCATACGGATAATAAAACAGATAATTAACCGCCGCTTTTAGCAGGGACAAGCGCACAGCGTCCAGCGTTATCTCAAGGCTTCCCTCGCCATCGTCCGCAAAAGCGGGAATCATCACGGCTGAAGATTCTGATCCGCTCTTGTCCGAAAGTGAACCTGTCGTAACGACAGTTTCTTTTATGTACGGTTTTTCGACTATCATACCTTGAACAAGCCGTTCATTCAAAACACCGGATTTTATCGTGTATACAATATTTATTTCCCCTTGCTTTTCCGCGGCAATATCAAAGTATACAAGCGCATTTCCGCCGGCCTTTACAGTTACCGTATGTTCGGCAGCTCCGTCAATAAAAGCCGCTCCTTTCTGTTTTATCACTCCGCCGTCATCGTCATTTTCAATTTTCAAATATTCAACACCGGCGGAAACGCTTACTTTATGCGGCACGGAATCCAAATTCGTAACAAGAACGCCCGCTTCCGCCGTGTCCCGTTCCCGGAGTCTGCGCGGCTGTACCTGCTGAACATTTATTACATTTCGCGCGGCAATTTCAGTTTCTTTTAACGAAAATAACTCCCCGTGCACGCCGAATATAGTTATACGGTATGTGGTAAGCGTATCCGGCAGTTTGAATGTGCATTTTACTTTTCCATTTTCATCCGTCAGCAGAAACGGTTCAAATACCGCGGTCGGATTAAAATCGCCGCGTTCTTCAATTTTATCTCCTCCGGAATCTCCACCCTGTAAATTCTTTACACTGTAAGTTACCGGATCCATCAGCAAGGCGCGGGAATCGCCGCCGCTTACGCCAAGCGGAAAACGACTCTTGTCATAAAAATAAGAGATGGGATCAGGCACATGATAGTTGATCAAATCGAGCACACCGCGGTCAACCGCCATCAGCGAAAGTTCCGCGTTGGGGAGCGGAACGCCGTCCCGCTCAGCGGTCAGCGTCAGCGTAACTTCCTCGCCCGGGCGGAATACTTTTTTACCGCCTTCAACCTTTACCGAAAAGGCGCGGACACGGGGATTTACAAAAAGTTTTACCACGCCGTAATATCCCTTTGGCTTATCTAAATCCGGCGTTCCATAGCCATGGACAGGCTGCCCGGATCGGGTAGAATACGATGAAACGGATACATAAACCACCGGAACAAATCCGCGTGCGATTGGTACTTTTATCACAGAAACAGCCTCGTCAAATGCGCGGACTTCCTCAGTGAATATTCCCTCACGTTCAACAGTAACCAGATACCGTCCGGCGGGCAGCGGACTTTGCAATAAAATCTCCGCCGTATCTCCCGGATTGTATACCGCCTGGTCCGGCACAAGATTTATTTCATTTGAATCGTTCCTATTCCAGTATGAAAAATTTGAACCGGTTACATAAAATGAATATTCGCTTATTGCTTTTCTGCCGTCTCTATCAAAACCGCTCAGACGCAAAATATAAAAACCGGATTTTGAAGGCTTAACTTTTATAACGCTGGCAGTTTTTATACTGGTTTTTTCCGCGCCGTCGATTACTTCCGTCCGTTCATAATTATCGTATATATAATTATTTACGCCGCGTTGTTGTACGCGCTTCCA
>JAISZZ010000187.1 GCA_031284385.1 Treponema sp. | reverse complement strand
TCGCCAACTTCGTTGGCGCATCAGCGTTGCCCTATGTATTTGCTCATTTCATTACGCAAATACGGCATTAAAGTAGCACCGATTTATGCGCACTCGCATAAATCAGTGCTTCCCTAGGGTAAAATTATAAAAGGGGGGCGCATTTCCATGCGGCCTACGGCATATAGCCGCCTGCCTGTCGCGCCCCCCTGTCTACAGCCGCCGCTTACGCGCCGTCTTCCGCCACCCCCCAATTGGGGCGGCCATTTAATCAGCGTTGAACTGAGGAGTTACAGGGAGTATTTACATGGATTACGAGGTGGAATCGTTAAAAAAACATTATGAATGGCGCGGAAAGCTGGAAACCGTACCCAAGATGGCTGTCGCGAGCAAACACGATTTGTCGCTGGCATATACGCCGGGTGTCGCCCGCCCCTGTCTTGAGATTCAGAAAAATCCCGATAAGGTTTGGGAGCTTACGGGACGCTGGAATACGGTCGCTGTTGTTACGGACGGCACGGCGGTTTTGGGACTCGGCGACATAGGGCCTGAGGCGGGAATGCCGGTGATGGAAGGCAAATGCGCGTTATTCAAGGCTTTCGGCGGGGTAGACGCGATACCGCTCTGTGTTCGCTCAAAAGAAGTTGACGATATAGTCAACACTGTAAGGCTGCTTGCCGGAAGTTTTGGCGGTGTGAACCTTGAAGACATTTCCGCGCCGCGCTGTTTTGAAATTGAGCGCAAGTTAAAAGCCTGCTGCGATATTCCGGTATTCCATGACGACCAGCACGGCACCGCCGTAGTTGTGCTGGCAGCGCTGCTAAACGCGCTAAAAGTTACCGGCAAAAAGATGGAAAATATCAGCGTTGTAACAAGTGGCGCGGGGGCGGCGGGCATCGCGATAATCAAATTGTTAATGGCTGTGGGGCTTAAAGATGTTGTGATATGCGACAGGATAGGCGCAATTTATAGAGGGCGAGACAACCTGAACGGCGAAAAATGCGAGATGGCGGAGATTTCTAACTTGGGAATGAGGAAGGGCGGCATCGCGGATGTGATACGCGGCGCGGATGTTTTTATCGGCGTTTCCGGACCATGTACAATTTCCAAAGACATGATAAAAAGTATGGCGGCAAAACCGGTTTTGTTCCCGATGGCTAATCCCACGCCGGAAATCATGCCCGATTTGGCCATTGCCGCCGGCGCGGCTGTAGTAGGCACTGGCCGTAGCGATTTTGCGAACCAGATAAACAATGTACTCGCGTTTCCCGGCATTTTTCGCGGGGCGCTCGATGTCCGGGCACGGGATATAAACGATGAAATGAAGATAGCCGCAGCCTACGCGCTGGCTTGTCTTGTCGGAGAGGCCGAATTGCGGCCTGATTACATCATTCCCGCCGCGTTTGACCCTCGTGTAAAGGCCTCCGTCGCTAAAGCAGTTGCGGAATGCGCCCGCAATACAGGCGTAGCGCGGATATAACTCGCACATAGCCGGTAAAAAGCCGCGAATTTCACATTTTTACGCGATTTTGTTAGAAAATTAAAATTCTGACTAGCCTAACTTGAGTCTCGTGGATGTGCCGGTTTATTTGTATACTGGAGGCATGAATCAATACTTAATTGAAGGCGGCGCACCGCTTGGAGGGACTATAATGGCGAGCGGCAACAAAAACGCCGCGCTGCCGTGCATAGCTGCGGCTCTTTTGACGGACGAGGCTGTTGTACTGCGTAATATACCGGAAATAGAAGATGTTTATGTGATGTTCGAGGTGTTTCGCGCATTGGGCGGAAGCGTTGAAGCTCTGGGTGGACATTCGTGGCGGCTTTTGGCGGACATAAAAAGCTGCGCCGTGCCTGCCGAAGCCGCCGAAAAAATTCGGGCAGCCATACTGTTTGCCGGTCCGCTTTTAGCGCGCGCCGGTAAAGTCGTCATGCCGCCGCCGGGCGGGGATGTCATTGGGCGGCGCAGACTCGACACACACTTTCTCGCCTTAACTGAACTTGGCGCTGAAGTTGAGACGGCGGACGAATTTATTTTCAACGTGAAAAAATTGCGCGGCGCAGATATTTTTTTGGATGAGGCATCCGTTACGGCGACAGAAAATGCGGTTATGGCGGCGGTTCTCGCAGAGGGCGACACTATACTGAGCAATGCGGCGAGCGAACCTCACGTTCAAGACCTCTGCAAAATGCTTACGCTGATGGGCGCGAGTATTGACGGGATAGGTTCCAACCGTCTTGTGATACATGGCCGCAAACGGCTGGGCGGCTGCGATTTCACGATAGGGGCAGACTATATGGAGGTAGGGTCATTCATCGGGTTGGCCGCGGCTTCACGGAGTGAAATCTGCATAGAAGGCGTGCTGCCGGAAGATGTACGCCCCGCGAAAGTCGCGTTTGGCAAGCTGGGAATAACATGGAATCACGAGGGGAAAACGCTTCAGGTGCCTAAAAATTTGCCGCTCAAGGTAAATCATGATTTGGGCGGCATGATTCCAAAAATCGATGATGCGCCCTGGCCCGGCTTCCCGCCGGATTTAACGAGCATTGTTACCGTCGCGGCTACACAAGTTGAGGGTACGGTTCTTATTCACGAAAAAATGTTCGAGTCTAGGATGTTTTTTGTTGATATGCTGATAGGTATGGGCGGGCGCATCGTGCTATGCGACCCGCATCGCGCCGTAGTTTCCGGTCCCACTCGCCTTCGCGGGGCGGAACTGCGGGGACCGGATGTTAGGGCAGGTATGGCGATGGTGATAGCCGCCCTATGCGCCGAAGGCAAGAGCGTCATCAGCAATGTATATCAAATTGAACGCGGTTATGAGCGTCTTGTTGAACGGCTTTTATCTTTGGGCGCGAATATACAACGAAAGTAAACGGGAAATTGAGCCTGCTACAAAGCGCTAAGGAACTGTAAGGAAATAACATGACCATTTGGTCATGTTATTTCCTTATTGCATAAGCAATTTATTGCTTAGCAATTTAATAAAATGCTGTGCATTTTATTTTTTTACAGTTCCTA
>JAISZZ010000186.1 GCA_031284385.1 Treponema sp. | reverse complement strand
ATGAGTGGGTTAACTGTAGAAACCGGACGGCGGCAAAATTACCGTTATCTGGATTTGATAATGGCGTTTTTTGTGATGACGCTGATTTTGAGTAATGTCGCCTCGTCCGCGAAAATTGTCGATTTGGGGTTTTCTATATTTGGACTCCCGCTTGCGTTTGACGGCGGCACGCTGTTATTTCCGCTTTCCTATGTGTTTGGCGATATTTTGACCGAAGTGTACGGATTTAAGGCATCGCGCCGCGTGATATGGACGGGTTTCTGCGCGTTGGCTATAAGCTCCCTCGTGTTTCTCCTGCTACGCGCCCTTCCCGCCGATTCCGCGTGGGAAAGTTACGCCGGTTCCACCGCTTACGACGCGATACTGGGCGGTATGAGTACCGGCGGTATCGCGCTCGCAAGCCTTATGGGATACTTTGCCGGTGAATTTTCAAACTCCGTTCTGCTTTCAAAAATAAAAATTGCGATGAAAGGGAAACTTCTTTTTGTCCGCACTATTAGCAGTACGCTGGCGGGTGAATTGTTGGACAGTGTGATTTTTGTGTTTATCGCAAGTCTTACCGGCGTATTTGGCTGGGAACTTTTTTTTACGCTTGTTGTAACAAATTATATCTTGAAATGTCTTATTGAAATACTGATGACGCCGGTAACATATCTTGTCGTCCTGAAACTAAAAAAAGCGGAACATACAGACGTATATGATACAGGCATTGTTTACAATCCATTCGCGGCCTAGGCAAGCCCCCAAAATTTTATGGGCGGATGCTGTTGATTTTATGGCAGACACCGGTAAATCCGCGAATAGAGCTGTTCAAAAACTTCAGTTTTTGAACGATTTCCGCTTAAGTCTCGCAAAATGCCGCGCATTTTGCGAGACTTAAGAAAGAACAATAAGATTCTTGAACAAGTCCAATATTTTCCAAAGCGTTAGTCTTTTAACGCATCTATTCACAGAGCCGGTTTAATACTACGCAGTTAAAATGAGCCTCCAGCAGGGGGGGGGGGGGGATAACAAGGTTATCACTGCAAAGTTCGTGTCTGTTTGATTAGTTCGTGGTTAAACTGCGAACTGTTGCTGGCGGCGGGTGGCGGCTTTTACGCATAACATTTATACTGGAATTGTTGTGAACAAACAAATAAACTATGGTATGAACATGATTCAAGGCGTAAAATTGCCGGTGGTCGCGCTCGCCGGACGGCCTAATGTTGGAAAATCTACATTGTTCAACCGCCTGTTGCGTAAGAGACGCGCTATTACCGATCCCACGCCCGGACTTACACGTGATCCGGTTGCGGAAAATGCCGTTATCGCGGGAAAGCGCGTGCGGCTTGTTGATACGGGCGGCTTCAGACTTGACGGCGAAAATCCTGATTCCGCAGACCGGCTGCTGGATAATCTTGTTGTTGAACGCACGCTGCGCGAGATAGAGCAAGCGGATCTTGTGGTACTGATACTAGCGGCTGGGGAGCTTACGCCGGAGGATGAGGAATTTATCAAACTGTTGCGTCCTCTCGGCGATAAACTCATCGTGGCGGTGAACAAAACGGAAGGCGGCAGACTCATTTCCGAAGCGTACAATACGCTCCGTTTCGGATTTGATAGAATCTATCCTGTTTCGGCGGAACATGGCGACAATGTAATGGAACTTGCCTGCGCCATAGCCGAAAATCTGAAAAACGCGCCGCTTGAAATTGAAGCCGCGGCTTGCGAAACGCCGGATGTTATACGGCTCAGCATAGTTGGAAAGCCGAATACCGGAAAATCCACGCTGTCAAATAGGCTTTGCTCCGCGTCCGCCTCGATAGTCAGCGACATTCCCGGCACAACGAGGGATGTTATCGAAGGCTGTTTTGTATGGAAGGGTAGAAATTTTGTTGTGACGGATACCGCCGGCATAAGGCGCAAGAGCCGTGTAAACGAAAATATTGAATACTATTCAGTGAACCGCGCCATAAAAACTTTGGATGAGGCCGATATTGTAATTCTTTTGGTGGACGCTACTCAGGGTTTTTCAGATCAGGACAAAAAAATAGCGGCGTTAGCCCAAGATAAGGGGCGCGGAATAATATTCGCGCTGAACAAATGGGATGCAATGCCGGACATAAAAAATGCATTTAACGCGGCGCGGGATTCACTGCACTTCTTTTTTGGCCAGATGAAGTACGCGCCCGTGCTGCCGCTCAGCGCGAAAAATGGGGAAGGGGTGGGCGTTCTTTTGAATACGGCTGTAAAGATGCGCGAACAGCTTGACCACGCCACAGAGACATCGCGGTTTAACGATTTTTTGGAACGGGCGCAGGCCGAAAGCCCCCCTCCTTCGGGACCGCAAACCCGCTTCAAAATAAAATACGGCGTTCAGGTTTCGGTAAATCCGGTGGTATTCCGCCTGTTTGTCTCGCGTCCCGCCGCGTTCACAGCCTCATACAATTCATATATTTGCAATAAAATCAGAAAAGACTTGTCTTATGACATGATACCGGTAACACTGGAAATACGTCCGTCTGGCGGAAAGAAGGCAAAGTGATCCGTTGTACGACCGGTGATTTGGAAAAATTGCTAGGAATAAAAGGTCATACTATAAGGTATTGGGAAAAACAAATCCCGCTTATACAGCCGCAAAAAGACGGCACCGGCAATTTTGTATACTCTTCCCGTGACGTACGGCTTTTGCTGCGGGTAAAACATTTCTTGCATGACCGCAAATTCACGATTGAGGGCGCAATCGAAGAGCTTTACCGCGAGATTGAGGGCGGGCGGCAGGAGGTTAAGGCGCACATCGAAGAACTGCGTTCAGAATTGTTGAATATTTATTTGATAAATCATAATAGGATATGACTCCACCCACCCATCTATACCGCTTGCCGCGTTTTGTGTGTGGCATGGAGGGGGAGGGGAGGGGCAATGCTGCCCCGCTTGCTACGCGATTTTATAAAAACGGGCGATGTACATTGGCCCCATTCCCGCTGCTTTGTCCGGTAAAATGATTTTGCCAAACTCTGTATCCTCGCCTTCGCTAAAATCAGGGCGGTCAAGAGTTACCCGCGAGCCGTATTTTACGGCGAGCCGCGCCGCTACGCGGTCATTTTCCTCAGCGGAAATGGCGCAAGTTACATAAACCAGACAGCTATCATTTTTTAATAGCAGAAAAGCGGCGGAAAGCAGCGCCCATTGCCGTTTTGATAGAAAGCGAGGACGCGCCTCCGTCCATTTTGCCAGATATTTTTGATTTGAAAGCAGATGACGCTCGCTGGAACAAGGCGCGTCAAGCAAAATGCCGTCAAAACGCCCGTGTTCAGATTTTTTAGCCGCGAGCGCGGCGGCGTCAAAGCCGGATACGGTGATCCTGCTGCGTGTTTCCGCGTCAAGACTCTCATCCAAAACATTTTGCAAACGGCGGCGGCGCTCAGACGAAGGCTCATTTGCCAGTATTTTTAGACGGGGAGAGCTTTCCGCCGCTAAAACAAGTGTCTTTCCGCCTGGAGCGGCGCAGGCATCAAGCATTAACCCGTGTTCCGGTAGCCGCAGTGACCGTGCTGCCATGATGGAAGCGCGGTCCATGATGTAAGGGGTGGTCAGCCTTAATGTATAAGTATCTTTTTCGGCGGGCTTTAACAGCGCATTCCTCAAACCGTCCCATCTGTCGCCGTACAACGCGCCGTAATAACTATCGAACTCTTTCGCGCCCATCTAAAAATCTTAAACGCGAGTAAGTGGGATAAGCAACTACGCCGCTATAGTAATATCATTCAAAAGGTAATTTTAGCTCATTGTCAATATGGTTTAGCAATGAATCATTGAACGAGTCTATGGTATCAGCATTATCATACTCAATAACACGGTCATTCTTGAGTAAGCCAAAGTAAGAGACTGGTTCAAAAACTGAAGTTTTTGAACAACGCTAATCTACAAATTCAGCAGTATGTTGAAGAAAGTAATAGCCGGATTCAATTCCCAAGTGCAGCGCCGCGACATTCCGTAAAAACCTAAAGCGAGGGTTTAACCCCAAACACTTCATCGACGGCGATGGGGTAAACTGAGAATGGCCATAATCGTCTATCTGTTAATTGACAAAAACAGTCTCTAAAATTATGATTTATAGTATAATTAGTGAAAACTGGATGGGAACAGGTATGTCTGAAAATTTAACTGAATATAAAGGGCCGGCTACGATGGAAAAAATCGCATCGCTGGCAAAACGGCGCGGCTTTGTCTTTCAATCTTCCGAGATTTATGGCGGTCAGAGCGGCGCATGGGATTACGGACCGCTCGGTGTCGAACTGAAAAATCGCATAGCCCGTAACTGGTGGAAAGAGATGACTCAGCTTCACGAGGATATTGTCGGCATTGATGCCGCTATCCTGATGCATCCGAGTACATGGGAGGCCTCAGGTCACATTGAAAATTTTACCGACCCTCTTGTGGACTGCAAAAAGTGTAAGGCTCGCTTTCGCGCCGATCAGCTTCCGCCGGAAGTGATTCTCGCAAAAAAATGCCCGGAATGTGGCGGTGAACTGACGGAAGCGCGTAAATTCAACCTGATGTTCAAGACGCATATAGGCGCGGTCGAAGAAGCCGCCGGCGTTATATATCTGCGCCCAGAAACGGCACAAGGCATCTATGTAAACTATAAAAATGTGATTCAATCTAACCGTATGAAAATACCTTTTGGTATCGCGCAGATAGGCAAGGCTTTTCGTAACGAGATAGTAACGAAAAACTTTATATTCCGTACCTGCGAGTTTGAACAGATGGAAATGCAATACTTTGTAAAACCTGGTACGGATGAGGAATGGTTTAACGAGTGGAAAAAACGCCGCTGGGCATATTACGAAAGGCTAGGCGTTATAACCCGTCATCTGCGCTGGCACCAGCATGGCAAGGACGAGCTTGCCCACTACGCTAAAGATGCTTACGATATTGAATACCTGTTCCCGATGGGCTGGAAGGAACTTGAGGGGGTTCACAACCGGTCCGATTATGACCTTTCGCGGCATACCGAGTACAGCGGCAAGGACTTGCAGTATATTGATCAGGACGATGGCAACAAAAAATACACGCCATTCGTGATAGAAACATCGGCGGGGCTTACGCGGACGCTGTTGATGCTGCTCTGCGATGCCTATGACGAGGAAAAAGTCGCGGACAAGGGCAACGATGACGATTGGCGTACCGTGCTGCGTTTCCATCCACGTATAGCGCCTATCACAGTGGCGGTTTTGCCATTGATGAAGAAAGACGGTCTTGCCGAACTCGCTAAAGAGATTAGAAACGAGTTAAAGCTGAATTTTACGACCGATTACGACCAGAGCGGCGCAATAGGCCGCCGTTACCGCCGTCAGGACGAGGCGGGAACTCCGTTCTGTATTACCGTTGACTATGAATCAAAAGAAAACGGCACGGTAACGCTGCGTTTCCGTGATTCAATGGAGCAAATCAGACTAAACCGCGCCGAGCTTAAAACTCGTCTTTACACCGAAATCAATAATTACAAACGTGCCGGCGTTTGATTGCCATCAAAAAGCAATGCTGCTTGAGTTTTCCGGCTGATAACTGGAAAATTCAAGCAGCAATCCCTTACATGGCCGCAGCTTCCCGCCTGTGGCCGCGTTTAGGATGGCAATACTCTTGCTGAGGGCGCGGGCTGTATCTCGTAGCTTACGGGGTGAAAGCCAAATATACGCTCGTAATCCTCAAACTTCTTTTGATAATCGTCCAGTGTATCCGCCCTTACTATGGCGTAAGTGCAGCCCCCAAAACCCTTGCCCGTCAAACGCGAACCTAGAATTCCGGGAGTTTCCTGCGCCCGTTTGACTAACCAGTCCGTTTCCGGGCAGGAAACTTCATACATATCGCGTAAACCTTCGTGTGAGTGATATATCGCACGGGCTAAGGCATCACCGTCTTTTTCTTCCAGAGCCTTTTCCGCGTCTCGTATACGCATTATTTCCTGCACAACAAATAGACTTCGGCGGCGGATTTCTTCGTTCAATGATCCCATCAATTCGTCAAGATCTGACGATGTGTAATCTTTGAAACTAAAACCCTGCCGTTTCTTTGACAGTATTTCAAACCCTTTTTCTATATCTTTGCGGCGCAGTCTAAGCTCGGATTCAACATCAATCAGAGGCACACGGGAATCAAATAGCATAATTTTATATTTTGGAAACGGATTCTTTATCCGTTTGACATCAAGTTTTTCCTCGTTTATCACCAAAAAATGATTTTTTTTGGCATTCATTATGCAAAGATAGTCAATCATTTTGTTTTCCGTTTCGTAAAACGATGTATGCGCGGCGGCGAGACGGATCAGAAGCTCCCGATCACTCAAATTTGATTGAAAAAAGCGGCGAAGAACAAGGGCTGAGGCTATTTCTATCGCTTGTGATGACGAAAGCGATAGATTTTTTGGTATATCACTAAAAATCGTAACATTGAGACCACGCGCTTTGCAGCCCATTTCAACGAAAAGGTATAGTGCTATTTTGACATAATTCGACCAGCGATCCTCGCGTTTATAGCGTAGATTCGCGAGAGTGGTACGTTTGCGCTCACCGGCATCGGCTGAAAAAAAACGCAAAGAGCTATCCTTTCGTAAACTTATAGCAACTTGTACAGTACGATTTATACTTGAGCTAAAATAAAGGGCATCCTTTAACTGCCCATGATCCCCCAAATAATGCAGGCAACCCGGCGCCTCGCCGACAATGATTTTATCATCCGCGCCGTGGCCAATCTCATATTCTTTACGGTGTATACTAACAATGTCCGTCATGCAGTCAACCTCGTAAGTGTAAAACTTGCGCTCCTTTACCCATATTTAACAGTTTAAAGCGCCTATCGTAACAGATTTTAACTAAAATAATCCTTTTGTTCAAGGAAAAAAAATGTGTTTTTAAGCAAAGTTTTATGGCTACTAGGGCAACGCTGATTAAGGCGGGGCATTGCCTTTGACCACGCGGGCGCGGTCATCCTCATTGACAAAAACCGGTTTTCAATAAAATTTGTTCAAAACTTCAGTTTTGAACAAATTTCGCTTAAAAATGGCAAAATGCCCCGTATTTTTAACAGCAGGAGAATGCGTTACGGCTCAGGTTGACGCTGTTTTTGTTCGCTCAATTCCAGCAGTAACGTGTCTATGTCTTGCATAAAGGTTTTGACGTGAATTGCCGTCTTCTTCTCATAGAAGCGTGGCAACAACAGAAATGCCTCGCTTAAAAGCCCTCCAACCCTGCCCGGCAGCCTGAGACGGGAACTTATCGTTACACGCGATAACATTACCAGTCCCTCAACTGTAACCGCCCGCTCTATGCCTCGCATGAGAGCGCCCTCCGTTAGACGGAATACGCCCGCCTCGAAAATCACTCTCCCATAAGGCGACAGCGCATTGAACATGACTATTAATAAAAAAAACACGAGCGTAAACAGTAAGTTGCCCGCTTTCCCGGAAAATACCGCTGCTATCAAGAATATGGCGAACAGTATCAACCTGCATGAAAACGATGTTGTAAGAAGCATAAAAAATGACAGTGAAAGGCCGCAAAAAAAAAGGAGGAGGGGAAATCCGCCAGTATCCGGTACAGATACCGCTATATTGATAGGCGGCGGCTGTAAAATTTCCGGTGGCGCACGCTTGTACCAACGTGATATTTCAATAAAGCGCTCGCAAAACAGCCCCAGTGCCATTCCGCTTACGATACCCGCCGCGAGAAACGGCGGTACGATATATACGGCGGCCTCCCCCATGAAAAAAAAGCGAGCAAGCGCGATCTGTGTAAAATTCGAAACAAGGGAACCTGTAACGCTGATACCCGCAAGGCTCATGTATTTTCCGCTTACGATACGCCGCAAAATGTACATACAAGACGCGGAAGCCATGGTACCGGTCAGTGAAAGTAAAAAAATATATGAAAAAAGAGTGCCGGATATAAGCGCTTGACCAAAAATTTTTATAAAAACAAGCGTAAAAAAAGTAGACGGCGGAAACCGTAACGCAATCAACAAAGGCGCATTGGCAAGACCCAAACGCAGGAATGGAAGCGGTTTCGGTATCATATATTCAACGGTGGAAAGAAATAGGCTGAGAGCGCCCAAAACAGGCAGTTTATATACGGCTGCTTCAGTTTTCATAGCGGCATTAAACCGTGGTAAATCGCGTTCACCATGTAGCGGCATCAATACCGTCTGGTACAGCGTTTTTTGAAGTGGTTTTCATGCCTCCACTTTCAATGCTGATCATAACTTGATTGGGAAGGCAGGCTGTCCATTGACCTTTCCCGCGTACCGGCGGAGCGGAAACGCAGATTTGATTACGGCATGGAGAATAAATGATCCACGCTTCCCCGCCGCCGGTACAAACGACTGTGTCACCAAGCGCTCCCTTGACACGGATTGTTTTTGCGGCGTTTAATGGGTAAAAATATGTCTCACCCGGCCCGCTTACACGCGCCATACCGGTCAATCCGCCATCTCCGTATATAAAAAAAACTGAAGCGGCAAAAACCGCTCCAGAAAGGCAAAAAATCAGATAATCCAGACACTTAAAACGTCCGCGTGTGAATTTTCGTAAACGTGAAAAAAAAGCACGGATCGTGGCAATATCTCCTATACACCGAGAACGGCGGTAACTCCCGGGATTTTTTCTTTTAGATAGTTTTCTATGCCATTTTTCAGAGTCATTTGCGCGTGCGGACAACAACCGCAGGCACCTGTCAGCTTGAGTGAAACGGTGCCGTCGCCGGCAACCGATACAAATTCAACATCACCGCCATCCGCCTGCAATGAAGGGCGAACACTGTCGAGTGCGATTTTGATCTGTTCTTCCATAATTTTCTCCTATGGTTTTAACAGAGTTGTTCGGGAAACGTATTTTCGAACAAATTCCGTTGAAAATAACACGATTTTACACCGGTAAACAAGATTACAGGCGAAAAACCGCTCGAATTACCGGATAACATCATTGTTACCCAATAATTTAAGTATATAAAATAGCGGTTACTCATACAAGCATCCGCGTTGCCGCATCATTAACTGTGTTTTTCCATTGCGTTCGGTTTGAATATCGCATATTTCCGGCTTTCCGGCAGGGGCAGCGTACTCCAGCGCTATCTTTTTTCTCTGTCATGGTAAATCCCATTTGTTCCTCCAGACTCAGTCTGGATAAAGCGTATCCCCATGATTGGATTTAACGTGGCGCAATGCGCCCTATTGTATAAATTAGAAATTTGATGGTATTAATAATGTCAATTGGAGGGTTTATGGCAATTATGATGAAACGGCAATTAAATGATGCCGAAAAAGAAGAAATTTTACAAAAATTTGGAAAAATATGCTATGCAACTGGTCATAAAATACCGGATGGGGAGGAAATTCATTTTGATCATATAAAGGCTTATAGTACGGGCGGCCTAACTGAATTAAATAATATTGCTCCAATGTGCAGGGAACATAATTTAGCTAAAGGGGCTTTGCCCTTAGAGGATTTTAGGACAAAACTAAGAATTGCAAAATTTTTTGAAACAGGAAATAGATTAACTTTAAAAGACTTGTTGAAATACTTAAAGGAAAACGATGAAATTAAAACTTATGGTGAGAAAATAACATTAGAATTTTGTGGTAATAAAATCAAATTAGAAAATTATTCTTTTACGCAAACTTTTGAGTTACAGGAATGTCCATTGACAAAATGGAAGTATTTTTATGGTATTATTCCTGTTGATGTATTAGATAGCGATGATGATGAAGGCAAAAAAATAGGACTTCAGCCAAGATTTCTAATTTTTGATAAAGTTTTTGAAATGTTTCGGCACTTTCAGCATTATCCAGTACTTCAACCATCAATTGGCAGAATAAATGATGGGCGCATTTTGCTGTTTGATGGTCAACATAAAGCCGCGGCATTATTATGGACTGGAAGAAAATATTTCGAGTGTAAAATTTATATTGATCCAAAAATTGACAGATTAAACCAAGCAAATATTTCAGCACATGATAAATTTGCACAAACACGATTTTTTTCATCAATAATGGTGCTAAAACTCGGAGCGCAGTTTGGTAAAGATTTTGATGAATATAAAAACATAGAACAAGATGTTGCAAAATCAGAAGTGGGATTTCTTGAATATTTGAGTAAAAAAGATTTGGCAATCACACGCGGAGAAATCAATGAAAAATTCAGAAGCTATTTGTATAAATCAATATTAGAAAACGATGAAAACAAATGGAAGCCATATGTTTCTATATCTAATAGGAGTTCAAAAGAACAACCTATAACCCTTGATATGTTAACAAAATCTATTTTTTCAAATTTTCTTTGTACCGAACCATTAACAGATAATATTTTAACAGATACTTATAAACGAGATATTGAATCTACTAATGTCATTAAATTAATGAATATAATGTTTGAGCAAAGTTTATGTTCATGGAATATTGATTCAAGTGTAAATGATACAGTGCAAAATAAACTAAAACGTATATATAGTTCAAAATCAATAATGGCATGGACTGAGTTATTAAAAGATGCAGTATGTGCAAAACTTGATATTTTAGATTCTGATGAAAAGGTAAAAATATTTTATAGAGAAATATCTGATATTGATTTTAGAAAGATTAGTAATATTTTGACTTGTCTGTATAATTGGCAAATGTGGTCTTCACCTAAAGATTCTGAAATAGATACAATAATAGCAGGCAGTAAAAAAACAATTAAAGGATGGTTTAAAAGCAAAGGATTAACCGTTGGGTTTTTGCTAGGAGTATCAGAGTAAAGGCAAAAACGGCGCATAACAGGGCAGTATATGCTCGACAATTACCGCAGGCTGAGCCGCCAATAGGCGGCTCAGCCTGCGGTTTTGCTAGGGAAGCGCTGATTTATGCGAGTGTGCATTCATCAACGAAGTTGACGCGCCAACTTCGTTGGCGGGGCTTCAAGTTAATCAGCACTGCCCTAAACGTCAGATACAGCCGGAACGTTATGTGCAATTTGGGTAAAACATTGGAAAAAAAATTAAAATTTGTATTGGCAAAAAGGTTAAACGTACAGTATATTGTACATGGAGGTTAAATTTATGGATGCAATAACTTATACAAATTTAAGACAAAATCTTAAATCATATATGGACAAAGTCTTTAATGATAATGATCCATTGATTATTACCCGAAAGAATAATGAAAATGTGGTACTTATGTCAGTAAATGAATATAATAGTTTAATGGAAACAAACTATTTATTATCGCATAAGGCCAATGTCGAACATCTTCAGAAATCAATTAATCAGCATAAAGCAGGCAGGCTAAAAGAAAGAAAGTTGTACGAAAATGAATAAACTATTTACCGATGAAGCATGGGCTGATTATCAATATTGGCTAAATACTGATAAAAAGCAGCTTAAGCGGATAAATTCATTAATAAAAGACATAGATCGAAATACCCGGGAAGGGATAGGAAAACCAGAACCGTTGAAGGCCAATTTAAATGGATATTGGTCAAGAAGAATAGATTTAGAACATAGGATTATATATGCGATTGAAGATGAAAAAGTAGTATACCTTTCATTCAGATTCTATTATGATGAAAAATAAGATGTGCGGTTTTATAAAAAATTTATAAGGCGCAAAATTAAAAATGCCCAAACGGCGTAATCAGGACAGTATACGTTCTTGACATTGGCAATACGTGTTTCATTCGACTAGGCCGACTACACCCGCCCGCACCTCATTCCGCCCACATTTTGACAGTGCTGGTCTTTGCTGTGCAAAGCCCTTATTCGGGGTTAATACAGGTTGAGCGGGGTAGGCGGACGGGCTTGGCACCCGATGTTCCGCGGAATTTTATCCGCTATTTGGGCTTGTGCAAGGAGCCAGTCGATGGTGCGGGGCTGATTTTTTAAGTTTGTCTGCGACGGTATCGGGCATGGAGTATTTTCCGCTCAGACTGATGATGCGAATGTTCTGCCTGAGGAAGAGGGGGAATAGCTTCCGCAGAATCATCGGATAAAAATCAGTTGAATCTTTTCCACAACAGTTCGAGTATAGCGGCGGCTTGGGCATAATTGGGGTTGGTAAACTCGTTTTCCGGCTTTTGCTGCCTGAAAGAGCGAGATGCTCGTCCGTGATGTGATTCGTGACTTTTCCGGATTTCCGGTAACGGAGGCGTACTCCAGTGCTATTTTTTTCTCTGTCGTGGTAGACACCATTTGTTCTCCCAGACTCAGTCTGGATAAAGCGTGTCCCCATGATTGGATTTAACGTGGCGCAATTTGCCCTCTTTAAAAAAAAAATCAATGGTGGTACTCTGAAAGCGGGAAGCTGTAATTAAGCGGCCTGATAATAGTTTTATCACCTATCAAAAACCAAGAGGAGTAAACTTATGATAAAGACGGTAAAATCGCTTGATTTGCACGGAAAGCGCGTGGTAATGCGGGTTGATTTTAATGTGCCGATGAAAGACGGCGTTGTTCAAGACGACACGCGAATTACCGCAGCATTGCCTACGATTACTTATATTTTGGGGCAGGGCGTAAAATCGCTTACACTGATGAGTCATTTGGGCGATCCGGCAAAAGACGCGAAATCCGCGCGTGAAAAGGCGGAGAAGGCGGGCAAGAGTTTTGACGAGGCCGCCTTTATTCA
>JAISZZ010000158.1 GCA_031284385.1 Treponema sp. | reverse complement strand
ATAGCCCGTGAGCGTATGAGCCTGAAAGAAACGGACACGATAAAACCGCAGGATATTATTTCGATAAAACCGCTTGTAGCGGCTATAAAAGAATTCTTTGGATCGAGCCAGCTTTCCCAATTCATGGATCAGGTAAACCCGCTGGCCGAGCTTACCCATAAACGACGGCTCAACGCGCTTGGCCCTGGCGGACTCTCCCGCGACAGGGCGGGTTTCGAGGTACGCGATGTTCACTACACGCACTACGGCAGAATGTGCCCGATAGAGACACCGGAAGGCCCAAACATCGGCCTTATCGTGTCGTTGGCCAACTATACAAAGGTAAACGATTACGGCTTTTTGGAAACGCCGTACCGCAAGGTCGTGGACGGCAAGGCTACGACTCAGGTGGAATACCTTTCCGCGATTGAAGAAGACAAGTATTACATAGCTCAGGCCTCCGCCAAACTGAACAAGGATGGCTCGTTTGCGGACGGGCAGATTTCATGCCGCAGGCAGGGTGATTATACGACGCGCGCGCCGGAAGACCTTCATTACATGGACGTGTCGCCCAAGCAGATAATCTCCGTTTCGGCAAGCCTTATCCCGTTCCTTGAACATGATGACGCAAACCGGGCATTGATGGGTTCCAATATGCAGAGGCAGGCTGTCCCACTCGTATTCCCCGAAGCTCCGCGTGTCGGAACGGGCATGGAAGAAAAGTGCGCTTACGATTCGGGCGTACTGGTTAAGGCAAAGCGTTCCGGTACTGTTAAACAGGTTTCCGCCACGGAGATAGAGATAACGCCGGACGGTGACGAAGACAGCATTGACAGGTATCAGCTCATTAAGTTTCAGCGCACGAATCAGGATACCTGCTATAATCAGCGTCCCATTGTGCTGACCGGCGACAAAATTGCAGAAGGGCAGGTGATAGCGGACGGCCCGGCGACTGAAGACGGTGAACTGGCTTTGGGACGGAATGTTCTTGTCGGTTTTATGCCATGGAACGGGTACAATTATGAAGATTCAATTTTGATTTCCCAGCGTGTCGTAAAAGATGATATGTTCACGTCAATTCACATAAAAGAATTCATAACTGAGGTTAGGGAGACTAAGCTGGGACCGGAAAAGATAACGCGGGATATTCCTAACGCGAGCGAGAAAAGCCTCGACAATCTTGATGCGGAAGGCATCATCTGCGTAGGGGCAAAAGTTCGGGACGGCGATATTCTGGTCGGCAAGGTTACGCCAAAGAGCGAGACGGAAACTACGCCGGAATTCAAATTGTTAAACGCGATTTTCGGTGAAAAAGCGAAAGAAGTGCGCGATTCATCGCTCCGCGCCCCGCACGGTGTTGACGGAACCGTGATAGACATTCAACGGCTGCGCCGCGGCGAGGGTGACGATCTGAATCCGGGCGTTGACGAGATGGTTAAAGTGTTGATTGCGGCAAAACGGAAACTGCGCGAGGGCGACAAGATGGCGGGACGGCACGGCAACAAGGGCGTTGTCGCCCGAATTCTGCCGGAAGAGGATATGCCGTACATGGAAGACGGCACCCCGCTCGATCTATGCCTGACACCGCTCGGCGTGCCGAGCCGGATGAACATCGGCCAGTTACTCGAAACGGAACTTGGCTGGGCGGGCATAAAGTTGAACGAATGGTACTCCGCGCCGGTATTCCAGTCCCCGTCCGCTGAGGAAATCGAGGAAAAACTGAAGGAGGCTGATCTTCCGGTCAACTCGAAGGCCATACTGCGGGACGGACGGACGGGCGAACCGTTTATAAATCCGATATTCTGCGGTGTGATATACTTCCTCAAACTGCACCATTTGGTTGACGACAAGATGCACGCCCGCTCGACGGGGCCGTACTCGCTGGTGACTCAGCAGCCGCTCGGCGGCAAGGCGCAGTTCGGCGGTCAGCGGCTTGGCGAAATGGAGGTTTGGGCGCTGGAGGCTTACGGCGCGGCCAACACTTTGCAGGAACTTTTGACGATAAAGTCGGACGATATGACGGGGCGTTCAAAAATTTATGAGGCAATCGTGAAAGGCGAGCCTTCGACAACCGCCGGCATCCCCGAATCCTTTAATGTACTTGTGCAGGAACTTCGCGGTCTTGCGATTGACATGACGATATATGATGAAAAAGAGAAGCAGATACCATTGACCGAACGCGACGAGGAGTTGATTTCACGGGCAGGGTCTAATTTCTAGGGAAGCGCTGATTGCGTCAACACTACGTTGACGCGTCAGCTACGTTGACGCGTCAATTTCATTGACGCAATCAGCGCTGCTTTAATGCGAATGTCAACAAAGTTGACACATTTGCTCAATGAAATGAGCAAATACATAAGGCAACGATGATGCGCCAGCTATGCTGGCGGCCAGCATAGCTGGCGCGGCTTCAAGTTAATCAGCGTTGCCCTAGCTAAAAATGTTGTTTATGCGGAGACGCATAAACAACATTATTTTATTGCTGTATTTGTGGAATAGGCAAATACATGAGGTTGCGCTGATTGGATGAGTTCGGCGTGCCGCAGGAGGGGAGGAGATAGTATGCGTGATATTCAGGATTTTAATTCGATAAAGATACGGCTGGCATCGCCTGATATGATACGGAGCTGGTCTTATGGCGAGGTTAAGAAGCCGGAAACTATAAATTACCGGACATTGCGCCCTGAAAAGGATGGCCTTTTCTGCGAGCGCATCTTTGGTACCACAAAAGAGTGGGAATGTTACTGCGGAAAATTTAAGTCTATCCGTTACAAAGGCGTTATATGCGACCGCTGCGGCGTTGAAGTAACGCATTTTAAGGTGCGGCGTGAACGGATGGGGCATATTGAGCTTGCCGCGCCGGTCTCGCACATCTGGTACTACCGCTCCGTGCCGAGCCGCATCGGGCTCTTGCTCGATATTCCGATGAATCAACTGCGTTCCGTGCTTTACTACGAAAAGTATATCGTGCTTGATCCGGGCGATACCGACATGAAGTATAGAGACATTCTGAGCGAGGACGACTATTACGACAAGCAGGATCGCTACCCGAACGGTTTTACAGCTTCGATGGGTGCGGAAGCGATCAAGACGCTGCTTGAAGAGGTCGATCTTGATGAACTTGCGGCGGAACTACGCGCCAAGATGATAGAAAAAGGCGTAAAAAGCGACAAACGTTTATTAAAACGCATCGATATTGTTGAAAGTTTTCGTGCTTCGGACAACAAGCCTGAGTGGATGATACTGGATGTGATTCCCGTCATACCGCCGGAACTACGTCCCATGGTTCAACTTGACGGCGGGCGTTTTGCTACAAGCGATTTGAACGATCTGTACCGCCGCGTGATAAGCCGGAACAACAGGCTTAAACGGCTGATTTCGCTGAACGCTCCCGACATCATCATCAGAAACGAAAAACGTATGTTGCAGGAGGCTGTTGACGCTCTTTTTGATAATTCCAAGAAGAAAAGGGTGATAAAAGGCGCATCGAACCGCCCGCTCAAGTCAATTTCCGATATGCTGAAGGGTAAGCAGGGGCGTTTTAGGCAAAATTTACTCGGCAAGCGTGTTGATTATTCCGGTCGTTCCGTGATAACGGTTGGGCCTGACCTTAAAATGTGGCAGTGCGGCCTGCCGACAAAGATGGCGCTTGAGCTTTTTAAGCCTTTTATCATGAAAAAACTGGTTGACAAGGAGATGGCGGGTAACATCAAGAAGGCAAAAATGCACGTTGAGCAGGAAAAACCGGAAGTTTTTGCTATTTTGGACGAAGTTGTACGCGAACATCCGGTAATGTTGAACCGCGCCCCGACTCTGCACAGGCTCGGCATACAGGCTTTTGAGCCTGTTTTGGTCGAAGGTAAATCGATAAAACTCAACCCACTTGTCTGCCATGCGTTCAATGCCGACTTTGACGGCGACCAAATGGCTGTCCATGTGCCGCTGACTCAGGCCGCCCAGATGGAGTGCTGGACGCTGATGCTTTCCGCCCGCAACCTGCTGAATCCGGCAAACGGAAAAACGGTAGTGTTCCCATCTCAAGACATGGTGTTGGGTATCAACTTCCTTACGCGGATAAAACCCGGCGCCAAAGGTACGGGAAAATTCTACTCGTCACTTGAAGAGATTCTGATGGCGATTGACGCGAAATCTCTTGAATGGGAGGCGTTGATAAACGTCCGGCCTGTCAAAAAAACGGTTTGGGAAAAACCGGGCAATGATACAAAAATTAGCAAAACCGGTTTTATTGAGACTAGCGCGGGAAGGCTGGTGTTGAACGAAGAACTGCCTGACGATATTCCGTTCATAAACTATGAGCTTAAAGACAAGGAACTACGGGCGTTGATAGAACATATTTTTGCCGAAAAAGGCTCGTGGACAACGGTAAATATGCTGGATGCTATAAAGAATACCGGTTACAAGTACGCCACACTGTTCGGCGCCACGATAGGCGTGGATGATGTTGTCGTCCCGAAAGAAAAGGCCGAGATGATAGACATTGCCAACAAAGAGGTCGATTCTATCCAGAAGCAGTGGCGGCAGGGTCATATCACGGCGGAAGAACGTTATAACCGCGTAGTCGAGGTTTGGTCAAAGACAAACGAGGACCTTACCAACATCATGATGAAGACTCTGGAAGCGGACAGGGACGGTTTCAACTCGGTTTACATGATGGCAAACTCCGGCGCTCGCGGCAGCCGCAACCAGATTCGTCAGCTTGCCGGTATGCGCGGCCTTATGGCAAAGCCTTCGGGCGACATCATCGAACTTCCAATACGCTCAAATTTCAAAGAAGGGCTTTCAGTCATAGAATTCTTTATCTCGACAAACGGCGCTCGTAAGGGCTTGGCGGATACGGCGCTCAAGACGGCGGAAGCCGGCTACCTCACCCGCCGCCTTGTTGACATAGCTCAAGATATGGTCGTGAACGAGGATGACTGCGGTACTATAAACGGCGTTCCGTATTCCGCCATCAAGGACGGTGAGGAGATTGTCGAGCGACTGAGCGAGCGTATCGTAGGACGATACACGCTGGAGCGCGTTAAGCACCCAATAACGGGCGAGATCATCATAGACGTAAATGAAGAAATAACCGAAAAAATTGCGGAAAAGATTGAAAATGCCGGTATAGAGACGGTGCGTATTCGCACAGTGCTTACCTGTGAGGCGCGGCACGGCGTTTGCCGCAAATGCTACGGGCGTAACCTTGCCACAAACCGCACGGTTGAAATAGGCGAGGCTGTCGGCACTATCGCGGCTCAATCCATCGGCCAGCCGGGTACACAGCTTACGATGCGTACTTTCCATATCGGCGGCGCGGCCACAAAGGTTAGCGAAGACAACCGCACTTTCCTTAAATATTCTGTCTACATACGAGATGTAAGCGGTGTTCATGTTGAACTGGAGAATGGCCACTGGCTGTTTACCCGCAAGGGCAGTGTCACGGTGAATAGAATCATCAAAGAATATACTCTGGAAAAGAGCGATGAACTTCTTATCGAAGACGGCAAGAAGGTTATACGTGATGAATTGATTATTAAACGTGGCGCAAAGAACATAAAATCGCCGGAAATCGCTTATGCGATGGTACGGGATGGTAAACTTTACCTTATCGGCACAGAGCAGCGCATAGAAATCCGTAACGGCTCGGACCTTGGCGTTAAACAGGGTGAGGTTATCGGTGCTGAAAAAACGATAGCTGTCTTTGACCCGTTCTCTGACCCCATCATAGCGGAGGCTTCCGGCACGATAAAACTTTTGGACATCATTCTAGGTTCAACATTGAAGGAAGAGGTTGATGAGGAGACCGGCAACATCGAAAAGCGCATCACCGAATTCCAGCTTGAAAGCAAACAGCCGCGCATCCTGATTGTGGATGATGATGGTAACGAACAGGCATCCTACTTCCTGCCCGGCGGCGCATACCTTCTTGTTGACGACGGCGACAAAATTTCCGCCGGTAAGACAATCGCCAAGACATTAAAAGAGTCGGCAAAGGCTATGGACATCACGTCCGGTCTGCCCCGCGTAAGTGAGTTGTTCGAGGCGCGCAAACCCAAGAGTCCGGCGGTACTGGCTCAGGCTGCGGGTAAAGTGCTGTTTAAGGGTATCATCAAGAGCAAGCGCATCGTGATAGTGCAGGATGAATTCGGCAAGGAGTACAAACACCTTATTCCGATGACAAAGCGGCTGTTGATACGCGACGGCGATACGGTAGAGGCGGGCGAGCCTTTGTGCGTAGGCGCGTACAACCCGCATGAAGTTTTGCATATACTTGGTGAGGGCAACTTGCAGCGTTATTTAATGGACGAAATACAGCAAGTGTACCGGTTGCAGGGCGTATCGATAAACGACAAGCATATCGGCGTTATTATCCGGCAAATGATGCGTAAAGTGGAAATTGTGGCGGTGGGTGATACCCGTTTCATATTTGGGCAAATGGTAGATAAGTATCATTTCCATGCGGAGAATACCCGCGTGGTTTCGGAAGGCGGCCAGCCCTCCGTAGCCCGTCCCATATTCCAAGGGATAACAAAGGCCAGTTTGAACATAGATTCGTTCCTATCCGCCGCTTCATTCCAGGAGACGACCCGCGTTCTTACAAACGCCGCGATTGCCTGTGCATCGGACTATCTGCGGGGACTGAAAGAAAACATCATCATAGGCCACCCAATTCCGGCGGGAACAGGCATGAAAAACTACCGAGATCCCAAACTGTTCGACGATGATGAACAGGATTTGGATGTTTACATGGAGGAAATCCTAAAACGCCGCGAACTGGAGTCGCAGACCGAAGAAGAGGTTACGCTGCCTCCTGGTTCTATGCTGAAAGAGGAAGCCGAATAGCCGTTCAGCGGTTTTTGCGGTACGCGAATTAGCGCGATTCCTCGAATTCCGCTTGACGCGCTTCTATTTTTAACACCAGCGGCTCAACGCGCTTTGCGTTGAGCCGCTTTTAGGAAAATGTTATGCGGAGAAAAGACAGAGAAATCATAGATATAAACGAGAAAATAAAAATAATTGATAAAAATAAAGTATGCAGGCTCGCGTTATCAGAAAATAATCAGCCGTATATCGTTCCGTTAAATTATGGTTATTCCTTTGAAAATAATATTTTAACATTATTTTTTCACAGCGCCATTGAAGGTAAAAAATTACAAATTATAAAAAAAAATAATTCTGCGTGTTTTGAAATTGATTGCGACAGCGGCTTAATTGAAGGTGACGAGGCCTGTAAATATAGTTATGCATTTAAAAGCGTTATCGGCGCGGGAAAAATAGCGGTATTGGAAACTAAGGATGAAAAAATAAACGGTTTGAATGAATTGATGAAACATCAAACCGGAAGGAATGAAACGTTTAAGTTTGATGAAAAAGCCGTTGAACACGTAACCGTATATAAACTGATTGTAGACGAATTTACCGGCAAAGAAAAAAAATACCCTGAAAAATAAAACCCAACGGCAGACGGCGAGATGTTCACTCTTTACCAAGAAACTCACACCTTTTGCCCACTGCCCAAAAGTCCGTGTTATTCCGTGTGGTTAGAGGTTCATTATTCAAGCGTAACATGAGTTACTAACAGCAAGGTATTATTTGACTATTGACAAAAAAAAATCTTTTATATAGACTTAAATCATTCCCCTGTAGCTCAGTCGGCAGAGCGAGTGGCTGTTAACCACTATGTCCGTGGTTCGAACCCGCGCGGGGGAGCTTGATAGCCAGTCCATTAGGATTGGCTATTTTTTTATTCGCAGTGGGACTAATCCCTACAGTAAACGTGCTTGCCGCGGTTCAAATGAACCTCCTGCGGATGCTCGTTCTGGAAGAATCCATCAAAAAAGGAGTCCGCATAGCAAACTTGTCTGCGTAGTAACCCCTCCCAGACCCAAACGGCGGACAGTTTCCTAGCCTTCACGCTTCCAGCGCCCTTATCTCAGACGGCCAGTCAATACCATCAGGCGAGCAAACTGCGGCGGTATAACCCGCGATGTGTTCAAAAAAGCGAATCCTAACAGCAGGGTTGCTTTTTATATACCCGGCGCTGCCTGTAATTTGAACGCTAAAACCAGCCATGTTCCGTACACCGCTGCCCAGCATTTTTAAATAGCTTTCTTTAGCCGTCCATGTTTTGTAGAACATTTTAACATCACGCGATGCGGCTTCAAGTTCATTGACAGTAAAGGCGCGCCGCGCTATGCCGTCCGTATCACGTGATGTATTAAAAGATTCAATATCGAAGCCTAATGCCTCTTCGCATACGGCAATAACAGCCCAATCCCCTGAATGTGAGATACTGAAATGCGGTCCGCCGTCAAGATACGGTTTGCCGTTATCGTGCCGGCGGACGTTAAAAGCCGCAACCCTTCCCAATACCGTTTCCAACAACAGCCCTGCCGCAAGTGACCGCTTTTTGTCGTCGATGAACCGGTATGACCGGATATTTTTCGCCCGTTCCGGCGGCATGGTGTCAATTCGTTTTTCATCAAAAACGAATTGATTTATGTTTATACCGTAAATGACCGGTTTTTTTTTATAATTTGCCATATTTGCTCAATTTTACGTCATAATACCGGTAATTTCCAGAATCTTATCGATGAAACCACACGCTGGTAACAATCGAATCCGCAATTATCTGTGTAGAAAAAAGTGATAACATTCCCTCATACCAAGTCCTGAAATAGATTGACCGGTCGAGCACACTATAAAATAGAGCCGCGGCGGCGTAAGCTGCCGGCACCCGCTCCAGCGCTATGCGCTTCCTCCTCAAAAACCGTTATTCACATATTCGCCAACTTCACCTGCCTATCCCGCCCGGGATACGGCTTAACAAAGAGTTTCCACTATGATACACTTGGTCATTGGGAATGGACGCAAACAAGCCATGTTGGGGGGATTTTTTCAGTTCTATGCTGCATACGACGGTGAGCTGCTCTCCCTCGCTAAGGATCGGTGGGCATACGCTGTATGACTGAAAGGATAAGCATGGGCAATTATGAACCTTAGTATCAACAAGTATCGTAATAAACTTCAAAACATCATAGACTACGGCGGCAGCATTAACGAAACCACTATCCGCCGCTGTTTCATAGATCTGGTGAATGATTTTGCGGATGATAAACATCTCAAACTAATCGAAGAACTGGAATACAGAACCCCCCAGGGAACCACCGTATACCCCGATGGAACCTTAAAAGACCGTTTCCGTCTCTCCTGCGGGTATTATGAGGCCAAAGACCCCAAGGATGATTTAGACAAAGAAATAGAAGATAAAACACGGAAATATTATCCCCTCATCAATACCATATTTGAAAATTCGCGTTATGCGATCCTCTATCAGAACAACCTTGAATATATGCGGATAGATATGTCCGATGATGGACAGCTCGAAAAACTGCTAAACGTCTTTATTGATTTTGAACGGCAGGAAATATATCAGTTTCACGCGGCCATTGAGCAGTTTAAGATTAATATACCCAATCTGGTCCTTTGGTGCCGGGAAGAAATTGAAACCGCCAAAAGCCACCCCCAGTTTCAACAAAAAACAAACGCTTTTCTTGAACAATGCCGGCAGGAAATCAACCCTGATTTTTCCTTCGAGGACATTCGGGAAATCCTCATACAGCATATGCTTACCAACAAACTGTTTATCGCCGTTTTCAACGAGGCGGATTTCATAAAGCCAACAATACAGCCCTTTCCATTGACGCCATAGTGGATAATTTTCACCCGCGAAAAGAAAAAAGAATTTGAGGATAAAAACAAGCATTTTTATAGCACCATTTCAATTACCGCTTCTCAAATAAGGGATCACCACGAAAAAAAGGATTTCTTGAAAACCCTCTATGAAGAATTCTTCAAAACCTATAATCCCAAAGAGGCGGACCGACTGGGGTGGTATACGCACCGAGCCAAATAGTTGATTTTATGATTCGTGCTACAGATGACTTGCTGGCGAAATATTTCAATACCGGGCTTGCCGAAAACAATGTAAAAATAATAGACACCGCCACAGGGACAGGCACCTTTATTACTGCGTTGCTTGACCGTATTTCACCGGCAAAACTGGAGCATAAAGACCTGAACGAGCTTTTTGCCAACGAAGTAGGCGTACTTCCCTATTATGTCTCCAATCTGAATATCGAATATACCTACTGGCGAAAGGTGAACACCTATCTTGAATTTCCCAATATTTGTTACACCGATACCCTGGATAATTCCTACTATGCCGTTGATGCTCATGGGCAAGCCGAGTTAACCAACCATCTCACCGAAGAAAACGCCAAACGCCTGTATCCTAAAATAGACAGGCGGATACGCGAGACCTCTACCAAAGAAAGCAAGGCGCTGAGAAAAAAGTACGAATATATGTATCTGCGTTTTACCGCTGGGCAATGGATCGTCTTGATAACAAAAATGGCAGCATCGTAGCCTTTGTTTCAAACCGTTCTTTTATTGACGCTATCAATACCGATGGTTTTAGAACCGTTATTGGCGAGGAATTTGATTACCTGTATATTCTGGATACCCAGAGTGATGTGCGAAAAAATCCCAAAATATCCGGCGCCAAAAAC
>JAISZZ010000006.1 GCA_031284385.1 Treponema sp. | reverse complement strand
ATGAAAGAGTTTTCAGCGAAATGCATAGAATTTAAGGAACAAATGTTATTCACAGCGAAAGAAATTACAGAAACTGTAGATATGTTTATGCGCCAAAATCTTGATATACGATGCATAACACTGGGTATATCTCTGTTGGATTGTATTGCCGGAAACGGCGCGGCTACAAGATCGCGCATAAAAGAAAAAATTCTTAAAACAGCGGAAAAACTTTCCCAGACTGGACGCGATATAGAAAATGAATTCGGTATACCAATAATCAACAAACGGATAGCCGTAACTCCTATAGCGCTGGTAGCCGCCTCGTCGGAAGATACGGACTATACGCCGTATGCGCGTACCCTCGATGAATGCGCTAAAACGCTCGGCATCGATTTTATCGGAGGATTTTCAGCACTTGTGCAAAAAGGTTTTACCGTAGGGGATAAGCATCTCATCGATTCCATACCGGAGGCGCTTTCATGCACGGAACGGGTCTGCTCATCCGTAAACACGGCAAGCTCGAAGTCGGGAATAAACATGGATGCAGTGGCCATGATGGGCAAGATTATAAAGCTGACGGCGGAAAAAACAGCGGATAAAAACGCTTTGGGCTGCGCTAAACTTGTCGTGTTTTGCAACGCGCCTGAGGACAACCCGTTCATGGCCGGCGCGTTTCACGGACCGGGCGAGGCGGAAAGCTGCCTGAATGTCGGAGTTTCAGGGCCGGGCGTTGTAAAATCAGCGATAGAAAATTGCGGTTCCATGCGCTTCGATGAGCTTGCCGACGTGATAAAAAAAACATCGTTCAAAATTACGCGAATGGGGCAGCTTGTAGGCAGGGAAGCGGCAAAACGTCTTGGCGTTCCGTTTGGAATACTAGACCTTTCGCTTGCCCCTACGCCGGCAGTGGGTGATTCTGTTGCCCGCATACTTGAGGAAATGGGCCTATCTCATGCCGGAGCGCACGGCTCGACTGCGGCGCTCGCGATGCTTACCGACATGGTGAAGAAGGGCGGTGTCATGGCATCCACTCACGTGGGTGGATTTTCAGGCGCGTTTATTCCGGTGTCGGAGGATGAGGGGATGATAGCCGCCGTCAAAGCCGGCGCTATCAGCCTAGACAAACTGGAAGCTATGACTTCGGTTTGCTCTGTCGGCATCGATATGGCGGCTTTACCCGGCGATACGGACGCGGACACAATATCGGCCATTATAGCGGACGAAATGGCTATAGGCATGGTCAACAACAAAACTACCGCCGTAAGGATCATTCCGGTTCCCGGCAAGAAGGCGGGAGACTGGGTCGAATTTGGCGGACTTTTAGGCGGCGCTCCGGTTATGCCGGTAAATCCAGCCGGCAGCGCGGTATTCATAGCCCGAGGCGGACGCATCCCTGCTCCAATACATAGTTTTAGAAATTAAATTTTAGGCGCGCCTGAGGGCGCGCCCTGTATCGATACCATAAAAGTATGCACAGTCACGCTCTTATAATCGCCACATACCCCCTCCCTCCATCATGAATTGATAAAATCAGCGCTTTACTAATGGGGGTGGGTGGGGGGGGGGGGGGCGTGTCAATGGACCGATGCTATTTATACTTTTCTTCCAGCCTGCTCATCCAAAAACCAAGACCGGCGCCGGCAATTAAAGCGGCTAAACACATAAATGTTCCTGCGCCAAAATTAAGATAGTTATAATTTATGGGAACTATCATCACTGTCGAGGCTAATACGATTCCCACAACAAAATGAAATAAACCCGCATAAGCCTTTTTCAAAAGCGTATCAATCAATGTTGAAAGTGAAAAAAGGCAGGCCGCCCCTCCAATGAGTATTGGCAGTATTACTGAAATATCCATTGTCTTGAAAGCCTCTACCATAGGTTTATACATACCTAGATAAACAAGAAAATTAGAAGGGCTAAGACCCGGAACCAAAACGCCGAGCGCTATTAAAACACCCGCACAAATCCAGCTTACAAAATTGAGCGGTACATACGCTTCCAAAAGATTTTCAATCGAGTAAAGCAGGCAAAAACCAAAAATCACCGTTGCTATAAGAATGATATAGTGCCGTTTGCGCCGTCCTTCTTTTCCCGCCTCTTTCCACAACGCGGGCAATGTTCCTATGATGCAGCCTACGAATCCCCAAAGCATCTGAACTTCATAGTTGTCAAGAAAGAAAGATAATGGCCGCGCCAGCAAAAATATGCCTATCAGCGCGCCAATTCCCACAGGAATAAAGAATAATACATTTTTTATAAAATCTTTTGTAATATGCGCGATAAAAGAAATTATTCTTTCATAAAGCCCAAATACAGCCGCAAGCGCCCCGCCTGAAACGCCGGGCAGTATAAAGCCTGTCCCTATCAAGGCACCTTTAAGCAGCCGCAAAATCCAGTCAATCATATCATCCCCTTGTGTTTTTAATAGAGTTGTTCAAAGACTTCAGATTCTTAACAACTTCCGGTAAAACAGCAAAATGCGCCGCATTTTGCACGGCATTTGCTGCGACTTGGCAGAGAACCATAAGGTTCCTAAACAAGTCTAATTTTCAAATCAGTGTTTTTTAGAATAATGCTTTTTGAGTTTGTTTGACAAGTCTTTGAGGAAATTCGCCGTTTGTCCCTGTATATTTCACTTATATCGTGATATAATTTTAAAAATTCTTTGGAGGATTATTATGTCAAAAAATATTTATTTTTTTGGTGATGGAAAGGCGGAAGGCGATGCCAAGATGAAGGATATTCTTGGCGGAAAGGGCGCGAATCTCGCCGAGATGACGAATCT
>JAISZZ010000066.1 GCA_031284385.1 Treponema sp. | reverse complement strand
TCTTTGAACAGTTATCCGGTGATGTACAGGGCTAAGTATAACGGCGGATGGAAAGAAGAATTTATCGAAAAACCGCATAAAAGTTACGATGAGGAAGCGGTTTTGCCGGAAGCGGAGCGGGAGCGGCTGGCCGCCTCGCGCAATTATTTTGACGATATGCCGTTAGTTAGTTACTCCACCCAGTATGGTTTGGGGGTATTCGAGGGGCTAAAGGCTCTGCCTCAAAAGAATGGCGGAATCGCTATTTTCAGGCCAGACAAGAACGCCGTGCGTTTTTTCAGGTCGATGAAGGGGCTTTGTATGCCGCCTTTTCCAGAAGATATGTTTGTAAATGCTTGCATGGAACTTGTCAGGCGCAATGCGGCGTTTGGGTTTACGCCAAAATACAGGCAGGAATGGGAAAAAGATTCGTATTTGACTGCGGATGCCGTATACATAAGGCCGTTTTCATATTCTGAAGGCGGTGTCGGCGTAAAACTTTCCAGCGAACCGTGGGTAGTAATCGTTTGTACAACGGTCGGCGCGTACTTTGAGCGAGGTTTGAAAGGCGCGGTCATAAGCGAGCGCATACGGGCAACTCCTAAAGGCACCGGTTGGATAAAAGCGGCCTCAAACTATGTAATATCGGCGCTCGCCAAGCACGAGGCTGCGGAGGCCGGCTTTATGGAATGTATATTCCTCGATGCGATTGAGCGAAAGTATGTCGAAGAAGGATCTTCCTGCAACATATTCTTTTACCTAAAGTCAGGCGAACTGGTAACGCCTGAACTGGGCGACACGATACTGCCCGGCATCACGCGGGAAAGCATAATAGAAATGGCGCGGGATAAGGGTGTAAAAGTTGTTGAACGCAAAATCAGCATTGACGAGGCCATGTCCGAAAGCCGCGAATGTTTTGTGAGCGGCACGGCGGCGGGCGCCACTCCGATAGAATCTATCACTTACAACGGTAAAACAGTTGAATTTTCAGGCGGAAAATGCGGTGATTTTACGGCGGAAATGCTGAACGCACTAAAAACGCTTCAGTATGGCAGCCGCGCCGATACCAAAGGCTGGATGGTAAAGGTTTAGTTCCGCGAATCTCGCGTGGAGTAGGGTAGGGGGGTATGCTGAGGCGTGTCAAGACACGGCGCGTCTTGACGCGGCGCGTTTTTACGCGTGCGTTTTCATGCGGTTCAGAACCGGTAAATGGATTCTTTGTCGTAAGTGTCGATATAAGTGATACCTATCGTTCCTCGTTTTTTATCCGGCAGAGTAATCGTGTTTATATCGTGCATGGGGGTATGTCCGGCAATTTGGTTGTAACCGGGAACAGGCTCTTTTTGCAGGGATGAAGGCCTTATCCAAATGGGGCTTTGAGTAATATCGTCTCCGAAAGGATTTACGCCGTTAAATTTTAAAATTAAGCGGTTTTTGATGAACGCCGTATTTATATCCTCGATGCGCTCATATCCTGATTTTTTCATGCGTTCCATAAACCACAGCGAAACGCCGGCGTGTGAAATTATATAGTTATCTTCCGTAACATATACAACCCTTAGCATATCGATATTTTGTTCTAGTATTTGACGGATTTCGGCAGCGTGATTCCGCTGGTAGCTAGAGTACACTTCCGTAACATTATTCAAATAGTGATAATCATGGTTTCCCAAACATAGTTTGAGCCGTTCATCCGCCCTTGCTTTCTCGCAGATTTCCGTAAAATTCCTGTACTGCCTGTCAAACGGCAGATTCCGGCTGTCAAAATAATCTCCGGCAAAATAGAATTCAGAAAAATCCTCATCGATGTAGTGTTTCCAAAAATCTCTGCCATGTATATCGCCTATAGCTAGTCTCATGTTTTACTCCTGAATATCGATTTTGCGGGTTAAATTCCAGAAAGACGGTATTGTAAATTTCCATAGGGAAGCACTGATTAACTTCGTTGGCGCAGCTTCACTGCTTTAAACAATTCTAGTATACAATGTGGAAGGCATTTTGTGAAAGCGGCCAGCATGAAAACCGCTGCGGATAGAACAAACAGTCCGCAGTAGATTTGTTGCCGGAGTATGCGTCATTTTGGGATACCACACTTACCCAAAATGACGCTCTAACAGGACAAGTACGACAAAAATCCAATTACGAAACATCAAAGCAGATGTTTCGGTGAACTTTCATCCATTATTTTTGCGTTGCGTATGCTGTGATTTTGGTGTAAAAACCTAAATACTCAGTCGTTACCGAAGTAACCGTTTTACCTTCATTTTCGGCTTTTTTCACCGCGCTGACATAGCTTTCATATCCTGAATCAATAAGTCTCAGAATAACGCCGTAAGATGCTATTGCCTCGGCGCCGCTGGTCGCCGCGTTAGCACTCGAAAAAAGTCCATGTGCATCAACCGTGCCGCCAATCGAACTCGTCGTGGCGCAGCCGGTAAAGTACAATCCAACTACTACACAAAATATCAGTAAAAATTTTTTGTTTGCCATAATAATCCTCCTTACAGATTTGGCATGAATTTATCAAAAGTCAGCGGAATTTTTTATTGAGATAATTGTGTGGTAATCTCGAAAATGCCGAATAACTCTTTTTATACGCAATTTCTGTGCGTATCCCAGCCGAATATCTAAACGCCCTATATGGGCGGGTTTTTATTCTGCAATATCTGGTTTAATACCCCGGCACAAACTTGTTTGTACGCTTGCCGCGCGGAGGTTTATTCCATTATCAGCCCCCCCCCCCCCCACACACACCAAAAAAAATAGCCAACAACGCTCCGTTGTTCGTCCGCGCCGTGGGTATGGAGTGGATAGTTGCGTTGATATAGAAATTCTATGCGGAGGCTGCGAAGCATCCAGTTTACATGGTTGATGATTGCCATAGGATACTCCTGAATAGAAATTGTGATTGTATGTGAAAGAAAATAGAGTTGTTCAAAAACGGCAAAATGCCGCGCATTTTGCACAGCATTTGCTGCGACTTGTGAGAGAACCCATAAGATTCTTGAACAAGTCCAATCAGCGAATACAAAAACTGCCTGCACCAGTTGGAGAAACCGGGAACCGATGGGGCTGTATGTCGTGTTTTTATATCAAATTTAACGTGGGGGGGGGGGGGGGATATTTAACAATATTGACTGTTCAACAACACGAATGGCCGTCTTGTAAATCACTTTTGCCTGCTTTACGTTGCCGGATTTTTTCATACAAGTGTGTACGCCGAAAAACCCGTAAGTCATTTTGTTCAGTTCAACAAAACTCATGGTTACACTATATGGGATAAAAGCGACTCTGTCTAGTGCAGTGCTGCTTAACTTTAGGACTCGCCGGCGCATAATCGCTGCCCTAATAGACTTGTTCGATAACATGGTTGGTTATCTCACAGTCTCGTAGTTTTTCAGGCTAAAAGCCTGCGAACCAAAGGTTCAACAAAACTGCGTTTTTTTATGGAAGTTGTTCAAAAACTGAAATTTTTGAACGACTCTAATGTAAAATTGGTGGGTTCGCGTATCAGTGCTGCAAGCGAATTAAACCAGAGAGCCGCCGTGCTGTTCCGCCGCACTCTGTGCGTACAATTTTTGTACAAGTTTTTGGTTGTGTAAGATATGTTCCGCCATTGCGGAATGTGCAGCGTCCCCGTCCCGCGCTTTTATCGCGCTGGTAACGGCGCGGTGGGTTAGAATCGTTTCATCGCGCAGCACGGCGTTTGTTACGTCTATCGAAACATGAATCGCGGAATTTATGACTGGCACAAGATTCGGCACGACAAGATTTTTCGAAGATACGGCGATTTTCTTGTGAAATACCACATCTTCCTTTTCGTGGGGTACTCCCCGTAAAATAAGGTTTTCGACAATATCACATTGCCCGGAAATATCGTCGATTTCTTCGCCGGAAGCGTGTTGGGCGGCCATACGTGCGATATACGGCTCAAGCAGCAGGCGAATTTCCAGCAAATCGAGGGCAAGCCGCAATTTGTCATTGATGAATCTGAAACCGAGCGGGTCTTCGGCTACGCCAAGTTTGTAACAGACAAAAGTTCCCGCCCCGCGCCGTATTTCAAGAATATTCTGGGAAACGAGAGTCTTGACGGCTTCCCGCACCGTGCTTCTGCTCATATCAAACTTTTGCGCGAGTTCCATTTCATTAGGGATTTTATCTCCCTGCCTGTATGCGCCGCTTATGATCAGGTTTATGATACTTTTCGCCGCAGAATCACTTAAAGATGTTTTATCCATTTTATTTCTTAAATGCGCCAAGCGCCCGCTTTCCAATATCCGTCCTGAAATACATATTTTCAAAATGGATCTTTTTTATGCCGCCGTAAGCGGTTTCCAGCGCCCTCTCAGCAGAGTCCGCCGCGGCGCTTACACAGAGAACGCGCCCGCCGGATGTTACAAGAGAGCCGCCGTCATTTCTTACTCCGGCGCAGTAAACCTGAACCGCGCCCGCAGACTCGGCGGAATCTATGCCGTTGATGGGGAAGCCTTTCTTGTATGCGGCGGGATAGCCGCCCGATGCCGCTACCACGCAGGCCGCGGCCCCGTCCTTAAAACGAACCATGTCCGGCGACAGATTCCCGTCCGTGCAGGCAAGCATGATAGAAAGTAAATCCGATTCGAGCAGATGCAGCACGGCTTCCGTTTCGGGGTCGCCGAATCTACAGTTATACTCTATCACCTTTGGCCCCGTTTCCGTCAACATCAGGCCGAAGTACAGACAGCCCTTGAACGGGGCTGCCTCTTTTTTCACCGCCTCCACAGTCGGGATAAATATAGTTTTCATGCAAGTTTCGGCGATTTCCGGCGTGTAGAACGGGTTGGGCGCGATACAACCCATGCCGCCCGTGTTGGG
>JAISZZ010000017.1 GCA_031284385.1 Treponema sp. | reverse complement strand
CATTTTCCTTGATAATGCGGTCATTTTCCTTAATATATTCTTTAATATATTCCTTAATTTGTTCAGTGGATTCATTAGTGGCTTGTATTGCCGCCCATACTTTCTCAAAAGTCAGGCCTTCTCCTATTCTTTGCGTTGTCTCCATAACATCCCTCTTTAACGTAATGTTTTTAACCAACTCTAATATACCGCATTACCGGCGCTTCAAAAAGACCCGCCCGTGGCGGCGATCAAAACCCGCCTGTCTCAACACTCCGCGTTGGGTATGGGGAATCATTGAAGATCCGGAAAATAGAGTTGTTCAAAAACTTCAGTTTTTGAACAACTTCCGCTTAAAACAGAAAAATGCCGCGCATTTTGCGAGATTTGTTCAAGAACTCATAAGGTTCTTGAACAAGTCCAATGTGTATATATGTGTGTATATCTCGTTCTACCGCTGGCAACAAGGAGCTTGAAACCATCGTTTCGCTTTTAGCAGGAGAGCGCGGCTATTCAAATTCGTCAGGCGAACAAATTTTTCCTTTATATAAGATTTTTGGATATACGATAAGAGCTAAATTTTTTTCTATACGGCGTAACCGCCGCAGATCTTTTTCATTGCCAATGCTGATCATTATACCTTTTTTTCCCGCTCGTGCCGTGCGTCCGGCGCGGTGTATGTAAATTTCCTCTTCTTCGGGAATGCCTAGGGTTATTATATGAGTGATATTTTCAATGTCGAGGCCGCGGGCGGCGAGGTCGCTGGATACAAGAACTGGAATCCTGCCACTGCGAAAATCGTCCAGTGCGCGTTTGCGTTCTTTTTTTTCCATGCCGCTGTAAATGCCTGCTGCGTCGTATTTGTGATGATTCAATTTTGAGACGATTTCCTGAATTGATGACGCACGTTCTGAAAAGACCAGAGCTTTTTTAGGACGTGCTGCCGATAAGAATGAACGTAATGTGTTAATTTTGTCGCGGTCTTCGGCCCAGAGCGCCCAGTGTGTTATATAGCTGCGCAGTATTTCTTGTTCATCACTTTCGCAGACAAGTAGTTCGCCTAGAATTGCGTCGAGTCGTGGGCGTATTTTTTTAGGAAGCGTCGCACTACACGCGATTTTTACCGAATCAGGGTTTACGCGCTTTAACAGTTCCTGGGTTTCCGCCCAATGATCATCCGCGGTAAGCTTGTCAGCTTCATCAAGAATTAAATATTCAATTTTGCTTAGTTTCAATCGATTCATATTCATTAGCTGCAAGAGTCTGCCGGTATTAGCCGTGATTATATCCGGTTTGTATTTTTTTAGATCTTTAATCTGCCTGTCAATATTTCCGGCGCCGCTTACCAGCAGTGATTTTATATCTAATGGATGATTGTCAATTTCAAGATTTTTTAGCAGGAAATCAATCTCATTTTTTATTTGAGAGCAAAGTTCAAGTGTTGGAGCAGATACAAGAACGCGGCAATGTCCAGTGCTGCGAGGTGTTGAGTAATTGTAAATAATATTTTGTAATACAGGTAAGAGATACGCAAAGGTTTTACCGGTGCCTGTCTGCGAGCGAAATAGTATGTTTTCTCTGTTAAGGATATGCGGAATTACTAATTTTTGAATAGCGGTCGGTGTTTGTATGTTTTTGCGGTATAGTTTTTCCGAAAAAAAACTATTAATGCCTTCGATAAAATCATTTGAATTTTGTGTCAACAGGTTTTTTTTCCTTTTCTTTCTTATAATCTGATATAGCATCAGTATAAATACTTTCAAGACGTTTTCCCATAATGTCCATTGTCCATTTTTTGCCATAATTAATCGCATCCATTGCTTTTTTCCTGTAGAGGGATTCGTCTCGTAGTAAATCAAGTATTCGGTTGGCAAATATATCCGCATTGTTAGGCACCATAAAGCCGCCGTTATCACCACGCATTACCATAAGCGTACCGCGTTCACCAACTGCGACTATTGGGATACCAGACAACATAGCTTCGATTGTTACGAGTCCCTGTGTTTCAGTTATTGAAGGGAAAATGAAAATCTTTGATATGCAGTATATATTTGCTAATGTGGCGCGTTCCAGATAACCGGTAAAAACAAAATAGTTTATCAATTTTTGGGCTTCACATTCTTCTTTGAGCCAATAAATATCAGGCCCGCTGCCCGCAATCATAAATATAACATCGTTCCGCTCTTTTATGATTTTGTTTGCTGCATTTAAAATTAGTTCCAAGTTTTTTTCTTTTCCAACACGTCCAGCATACAGTAAAATTTGTTTTCCTTTTAGGCATGGAAATATAAGTTCCATTGATTCACGAAACGCTGTTTTTTCATCTATACTCCGCGGATAAAAGATTGAATCATCAATTCCAGTTGGTAAAAGATACGTAGGTTTTTTTAATTTATATTTCTTTGCGTAATCAAGAATTATTTCACTTGGAAAAATGATGCGGTACGGCCTTTTAAAAGCCCTGTTCTCAACTATCCATAAAATGATTTTCAATATAAAAAGAGGCGCCCAGGGTATATAGTTTTTCATATAATTATTCCAAAGTGTATGGTACGTGTATATGGACGGAATTTTATGAATTCGTGCGCAGTAATAACCGAAATCCGCGGTTACAAATTCGGAATGAATGTGAATTATGTCCGGCATGAATTTATCGATTTGCTTTGAGACCCAAAAAAGTTTGTGTGATTTGGAAATTCTATCTTCTTTTGAAATAAAGACAGAGGAAGAAGGCACTCTTATTATGCAGCTTTCAGGAATACTACTGACTAATGTGTTGGAATTATTCTTATCAGTAGTAAAATTGCACTGCATTGGAGATTCGGGATAGTAAGGGCATATAATTAGAACTTGATGACCTAACTTGATAAGAGTGGACGTAAAACTTTCTACAGAAACAGATACACCATTTATACGCGGCCAATAAGAGTCAGTGAACATTACTATTTTCAATTTATACCCTTGATGCGCGGCATCTGCCCTTTGAAATAGGCTTGAGTACCCTCACCTTTATTAAGTTCTCGCCGTTTGTTAATTTCGTTTTGCATTATATCGTGTACTGCCGTAGCAAACTCCTTTACCGATGACATAAGAATATCCCCAGCATCATTGTATTTTATATAACTGGAAGGATAAACAGGATCTAGCACTACAAGGCGCTCTAAAGGAGATTTCCATACGCTTGGAGTTTTAGGTTTTAACGATCTCGCAGAAAAAGTTGTGAGTAACGGAAACACTGGAAGTTTGAGCCGCGCCGCTATGAAAAATGCGCCTGTTTTGAACGGTCTGATTTCTTGGTTGTAAATATAACATTCACCTTCAGGATAAAAATGTATGAAGCGTTTATATTTGAATATGGCTTCGCTTGACATGATGATTTTTTCGATGCCGCCGCCTCCGGGGGGGAGTGGGAGTCCGCCTAGCAGCCGTGTAAATGTGCCTAAGAACGGCGTTTCGACCGTTTTTTCCAGCAGTGTATGCCATGTCCGTTCCGGCATCATAACGCCGCTTACCAGCACCGGATCGAGCAGCGTTGTATGATTTGAAACGAGCACGGCGCGGCCTTTGTGCCCGCGTAATTTATCACGGCCTTCATAATTTGTTGAATACAAAATTATGTTGACAAGCTGGGCTATATGCCAAACAGGATAAAACGTCAGCATTGAAGAAATTCTAAAGAAAAGCGAATTGTCAATCAAGCATCCATCTTTTTTATACTGCATTTTATTATTGGACGGTGCGTCCTTTCCATTCAAAGCCTTTGCCGGAAACAGTCCTGAACCATGACCATAAAACCATCATGATAAGATTTATATACATGACAGGCCAACAAAATGTAAAAGTCCAGTTGATTCTACGCCCCAAAAACATTACGAGCCATGTAACGGTAAATAAAATATTTACAGCAATACAATGATACATGAATGGACTGTTTATGGCTATCAAGAAAAACATGATTGGAAAAGGCAGAACAAAGAAAATTAAAATTGCGAAAGCAATCAGCATCAGTAGGGCGGTCTTTTTGCCTAAAAAATCAAATATGTTTTTTCCGATGCCTTGTATGGCTGCGGTATAACCATTATACATTCTGCATTTAACTTGATTAGCCATATCAAGAAATTCCGTTTTATAACCTAGATTTTTTACATACCGCGAGAGATAAACATCTTCCGTCGTTTTTTTTCTTATATTTGCGTATCCTTCAATATCCTTGAATACTTGAGTTTTCATAACTATGTATTGTCCGACCGCAGCGGAAAAATACCCAAGTTTTACAAAACGGTTTAAAAACATTGGTATTACAAAACCTGTCATAAGGAACATGATGGGAACGGTGGTAATTTCACCAAAAGTCAACAGCACCTGTCCCACATAACCGGACATAAAATCGGCCTTTGTTTTCTCCATGTTTGTAACGGCCCATGATATGCTTGTAGGCGCGTGGATTGTATCAGCATCGGTAAAAAGCAAGGTATCGCCTAACGCGTGCTCATATAGCTGCTGTAATGCGTATGGTTTTCCGTACCAGTCTTCCGGTAACGGCTTTCCTTTGAATATTCGAATTCGACTGTTTTCACGCGCCAATTTTTCCAATATCGGCCATGTATTATCGCTTGAATTATCATCCAGCACTAAAATTTCGTAATTTTGATATGTTTGATCAAGCAGTGAATCTATGCAGCATTTTATATTCGCCTCTTCATTACGCGCCGGAATAAGCACGGAAATCATAGCTCCTGTTGTGAGTTTCGGTTTTACAGTGTTTAGCTTCATCTCGATGATGTTAAATGACGCCATCAAGAAAAAATAAACAGATACGGCAATCATAGCTATAAAATATAGATTTAGCGCAAAGTACATTTATATTTCCTTACAGTAAAAATAATGGACTTGTGAGAGAGACTTTGGAACTGTAAAAAAATAAAATGCACAGCATTTTATTTTAATTGCTTATGCAATAAGGAAATAACATGACCATTTGGTCATGTTATTTCCTTACAGTTCCTTTCTAGTTCTATCCCAAGTCTAGTTTTAGTACATTCCCTATTAGAGTTGTGTGGAAACTGAAGTTTCCGAACAACATCCATTAAAAAACGCAGTTTTGTGAACCTTCGGTTCGCAGGCTCTTAGCCTGGAAAACTGCAAGACTGTTCGATAACCAAACGGGTTATCGAACAAGTCTATTCTGTTTCAGCAGCATAAGAATCTATAGTATCAATTATACGCGCCTTGCCTTGTTTAAGATTTAACGCATCCTTATTTGTAGGATAAATGGCCAACGCCTTCTCCAGCCATGGCATTACTTCATCTGTTTGATTGGTACGATTGTAAGCATAAGCTATGGCGTAGTAAATATTAAAATAGTCATCTTTTTGTATATCGTAAGAACCGGAAAGAATAGTTTTCATTTCGTTTATTCCTTTTTTAATATTGTTGAAAGGCGCGGGCGCATAAACCCAGCGCGCGGCAATTAAATAACTACAAGCCGCGTTTCTACTATTGTAGGCAAGTCCTTTTTTTGCATACTGCTCTACTTTAAGGCCGTTTGCAATGACCCACGCGGCCGATTTCATTGTACATATCTGGCTTATATTTTCGGCCATCATGCGATACCCGTTAGATGTTGGATTTGTTTTTATAAAAACACCGGCGTAATCAAGTCCAAGCTGGAAATGCGTCAGCGCTTGTTTCGCATTTTGCTCATTTTGGTATGCCTTGCCTATGAAAAATTCACACAATGAGAGCATATTAGAAAGTTCTGGTTCGCTAAGTTCACGCTTTGCCGTTTCTTCAATCTTGTTTCCTAAACTTGCTATGGAGTCCGCATCGTGGGTATCGGCATAAACCGCATCTTGCAAAGGCGTAAACCAGTCAGGCGGCGCTTCCGCGAATATAACAGCGGCGTTAAGACATAATATACAGGGCATTACTATTTTTAGCATTTATCTATGTTACTATAAACCGTTATAAATGAAAAGTATGCGGCAAAGGCATACCGCCTGTGTGCGATCTTACGCCGTGGTACAGTCGCGTACTCTTGCCGGAGATGATATTTTCGGTTAATATAGAAAGTTAGTGAATATTAAAATTTTAAAACGGGTACGCTATGTATAGTAAGGGTTTGGCGTATTTACTTTGGTTTTTATCCGGTTTCGGTGTTCTTGGGTTTCACCGGTTCTATTTGGGTAAACCCCTGTCGGGGATACTTTGGATGTGTACCGGCGGACTGGCGGGGATAGGCAGTCTGTACGATCTCTTTACGCTCGGTAGTCAGGTTGATGAAGCTAACGCCAGGCACGCCATGTTTAGCGCTGGTTATGGCGCGGGCATCTCCGCCGCTTACAGTAAAAACGAGAAATGGCGTTACGTCAATGACGGGAATGTCCGCGTAGTTCATGATGAAGATACTGTAGACCGTCTGATTCTTAGATTAGCGAAGCATAACGGCGGAATCGTTACGCCTTCTGAAGTTGTCATAGAAGGAAATATATCGTTGGAAAAGGCGCGTCAGCATTTAGAAAAAATGGTCGTAGACGGACACGCCGAAATGCGGATACGCAAATCGGGCGTGATAGTCTTTACCTTTCCTGAATTCATGGACAATAATTCAGATTTTGAAGATATTTAGTGTTTGCGCTTATTATAATTTCCGCCGTCCCTAAAATTGATTCCCGCAGAGGCGTTTGTCATAAGAATAGGTTGATGAGTCGCATCCAGCGTGTCGCGCCAAAGGCTTGATTCCGGGTCAACATGATTGCGGCGCGAAACGGCAGCCTTTATCGGCAGGTGTACAAATTCATTGTTTACAAGACCGATTACTGTTTTTGTTTTTCCAGCCATTGCCGCATGAACCGCCGCATTGCCCAGTCTGTCGCAGTATATCGAATCAACAGGGACGGCGACTGATGAACGTACCAGGTAGCTGGGATCTATGTACTTTAACGTTATCTCCACATCTGTCTTTTTGAAGTGTTCTTCGATTTTACCCTTTAGATAGGGGCCTACGTCAACCATTTTTAGGTTTCCAGACGCATCCGTACCGGTATTTTTGGCAAGGTGTTCCTGTAAAGCGCCTTCCGCGATAACGATGACCGCGTGTTTCCTGTTTTGCAAACGGCGTTCAAGATGTTCAAAAAAACCATTGGGGCCGTCAAGGTCAAACGGAACTTCCGGAATTAACACGAAATTAACTTCATGGCTTGCCAGCGCGGTATGCGTGGCGATAAAACCGGATTCTCGTCCCATTACTTTTACTAGACCTATGCCGTTTGGCTGAGATTTGGCCTCCATGTGGGCGGAAGCGACGGCAAGCACCGCTTTTGACACTGCCGTGTCGAAGCCAAAAGATTTTTGTATAAAAGAAAAATCGTTATCGACTGTTTTGGGAATGCCCACGCAGGCAATTTTTAGCTGGCGGCGCTCAATTTCGCCCGCAATATCCAGACTGCCGCGCTGTGTGCCGTCTCCGCCTATTGTGAAGAGCATATTCAGATTGAGCTGTTCCATAGCGTCAACGATTTTTGCTACTTCTTTGCCGCCTCCACGCGAAGTTCCAAGCACGGTGCCGCCGATTTTATGTATATCATCGACAAAATCAAGGGTAAGCTCTTTTGTCGGATAGCTGTACTCTGGCAAAAAGCCTTTGTAGCCGTAACTTATGCCGGTGATACGCCTGACGCGGTAATGATACCATAGACAACGCACTATCGAGCGGATTACATCGTTGATGCCGGGACATAGGCCGCCGCAGGTTACAATGCCGGCATGAACGTGTTCCGGCATGAAATATATCATTTCGCGGGGGCCGGCTTTTTCCAGCGCCATACTCCGTTCTACTGGCGGTTGTTCTCCTAAACTTACATTCGAATTGAAGCGAATAAGATCGCTGTCTGAAACATATTTTGCAATAAAATCGCCGCGGTTTTTGGACATAGTGATAGGCGAGCGTATATTCCGCGGTCCCAGTTCTTCAATAGAAAAATCTAAATTTTTATCATTCATAAGCGGCCTCCACAAAAATATATTATCAATAATGACGGATTTAACAATTAGTTGCAATAAGCGTCGGGATGGCAGGGTACGCTGCGGACGGATACAATTTGTTTTACATTGGTATGTCAATGCATTTACCCCGCCGCGTTACGTGCTCAGGCGGTGGGACATTTTTCAGAGCTTTACTCGTGAACTCTTCATGTTGTTATTGCGGCGGTTCAGTGCAACACTGTTTCTGCGCCGCGCTCATCCAATGTTTTTAACGATTCAAGCGACAGATAGATGTAGGGGTAGCCGTCTTCTTCGTAAGAATCCAGAATTCCGACTACTTCAACCCAATCATCTTCTTTTGGATATGCGGAACTCTCATTGTCAGGCCAGCTTACTTCAAACCCTGCCGTGCCGCCGTCAAAACCGCAGCAGCCTGGCCCATACCTTAAAACAAAGCAATAGGATTGATCGCTTCCTGTATACGAATCTGTTTTAAATAGACCCTCCAGCTTTATTCTGCGCCCCATATATTCTTCGGGATTGAGATAAACATCGTTTGTCTGCGCTATGAAGAGTTTTTCTTTTATTTCAAGCGTAGGTTTGTCTGCGGCTTCTATTTTTTTTGCAGGGGTTTCGGCCTGAACGGTTTTATGTTTACAAGCTGGAATACTCAGCATAACAAAACCCGCAAATACAAAAATAATTGTTTTTTTCGTCATGACACTGCTCCTTTCGCGTCTGTTTTACGATGATTTTCACGTTTTATTTTTACGTGTATAAAATTTATACTAGAAAACAGCATAAAAGTAAATATGTTGAGTATGACAACGCTTGCGCCTGTCGGCGTGGCATACAAGTATGAAACTGTCAAACCTAGAAAATAGCAAATAATGGAAACAACCGCGCTGCATATTGTTACAGTTTTGAATCTTTTGAATAGGCGCATCGAAGTCAGCGCCGGAAAAATTATCAAACTTGATATGAGCAGCGCACCCATCATCCGCATTCCTAAAACTATTGTTAATGCCGTCAACAGTGCGATAACCATGTTGTTTAGGCCTGTGTTTATGCCGCATGAACGAACAAACGTTTCGTCAAATGTTATCGAAAAAATTATGTTGTAAAAAACAATGAAAATGATCAGCGTCAGAATTGACAGGCTCACGGAAAGATACACATCACTTTTTGTCATTGCTAGAATACTGCCAAAAAGGTAGTTGCATACATCCGTATTTAAGCCGGTTGTCTGAGAAATTATCACGACACCTGCCGCAAGCGCACCTGTGGAAATCATGGCAATTGCGGCATCCCCCTTTATTTTGCTGTTTTCGCTTAACCTTAGCAGTAGAAACGCCGCTGCCATGACAACGGGTATGGAAACCGCGAGCGGCGCCAGATTTAAAGCCGTAGCAAGAGCCAAACTTCCAAAACCTACGTGCGAAAGTCCGTCCCCAATCATGGAATAGCGTTTAAGCACCAGGCTTACTCCCAGCAGTGAAGCGCACAGCGAAACCAACAGCCCTACGAAAAAAGCGCGTACAAGGAAAGTGTACGAAAACATCTCTATAAAAATTTCTATCATAATTATCTATCCCCGTTGTCCCAAAAATAATTTTCCAATATCACTGTTTATATAATCAGTTACATTTCCAAAAAACAACTGCTTTTTCCATAAATGTAAAATTTTATTTGAGTATTTTACGGCGGAAACAATATCATGAGAAACCATGATAATGGTTATTTTCATTTCACGGTTTATTTTTTCAAGAATCGTGTAAAGTTCCTGAGCGGCGGGCGGATCGAGGCCGGCGGCGGGTTCGTCCAGCACCAGCAGATTTTCTGTCGCGCAAAGCGCCCTGGCAAGAAGCGCCCGCCGCTGCTGCCCGCCGGAAAGTTCACCAAAGCAGCGGTTTGCGAGATCCGCTATGCCGAGTTTTTGCATATTGAGGAACGCCGTTTTTTTGTCATTAGGCGTGTAAAAAGGAATGATTTTTTTTTTGCCAATAAAACCTGACAACACTACTTCTTCCACACCCGCTGGGAAATTTTTTTGCGCCGCGGTTTGCTGGGGCAGGTAGCCGGTGCCGCCGCTCAATTCTTTGGCCGCCTCAAAGCTGCCGGATACAGGTTTTATAAGGCCCAAAAGCCCCTTAATCAATGTGCTTTTACCCGCGCCGTTTTCACCGGCGATGCATATATAGTCAGATTCTTCGATGGAAAAATTAAGACCGCTCAACACGATTTTCTCATCATAAGCGTAACAAAGGTTCCTACAGGAAAAAATAGTTCGCATAGTTCTCCTAAATGTAATAGTTTTGGCGGCTCTCAGAATGTCTGATTTTGAAGCCAGCTCACATAAAATGAAAATATCAGTCTTTGGTAAACAGGTCAAGCTGACGCATTGCCTAAGGCAACGTGGAAATCGTCCCCCCTTACTGTGGGACTGTTTTATATTTGGGCGAGTTTTTATTTTTAAGCATCCGCTTTACTGAAGGGCTTTTCTCCTGCGGCAGGAGGCTTGCGGCAATCAATTTAATATGTTATATGACAATAACATCCTGAATACTGCGCTGATTTCGAGGAATTCCGCCGTATGTCCCAAAGCGCGGCGGCCATACTCCTGCGGCCAGAAGGAAAAGCCGCTTGCGGCGCTGTTTCAGGATGCCTGTACTTTGATAAGCCGCCGCTTTGATGTCCGCTAATTCGCGTAATTCGCGGACACATTACGGATGGGCAACGGATTTGGGGGGTAGCGGAAGACCCGCAGGGGCTGGAGCGCAGGGCGCTAAAGATGTTTGTGGGGGCGGTAGCCTGGTCCCGCGCCACAGCCGGCAGCATCTTCGACTGTACGCGCTCAATGTTTAGCGCGCCGTTATTGGGCTGGGGGACGGACGAAAGGGTGGCTATGTGCCGCAGCGAGTATGGAAATCGTCCCCCCTCATTTGTCCTGCCTTACTAAGGGACTATTTTATATTTGAGCATCACACCGCACGGAAGAGTGTCCACGAATTATTCACGTGATTCGCGCCCAGCCGCTTGACAGCTTGACACCCCGTAAGCGGGCTGGTAGATTCAAACAATGTCAGATGGACAGAACGTGATAAATCCGCAATGCAGCGTAAAAAAAGAGCGGTACGGCCGGCAAGAAGTTGAAGAACTACTGCGGGGTAAAAAAATCTATCTGTGGGGCGCGGGACAAAAGGGACGGCCATTCCTCCACGCACTGGAACGGAACGGCTACAGAGCGGAAGCCTTTTTGGACAGCGCGCCGGTGTTGATCGGCACAAATTACCGGGGGATACCAATTCTGGATCCCAAAGCAATCCTTGGCGACCAGAGCGCTTTCGATTCTTCGTTCATAATCCTGACAAGTACGACGGACAAAATAAGGCAGATGGCGCTTGCCTGCCGCGAGGCCGGGCTTGTTCATACGAAACATTACCTGCGAATGCAGGAGCTTGCGCCGCTCTCGCCCAGCATAGAAATATCAG
>JAISZZ010000007.1 GCA_031284385.1 Treponema sp. | reverse complement strand
GACATGAAAACCGTCGCGGTACATATCAACCGCCTCCGGGAAAAAATCGAAAAAGACCCCGCCAATCCGCTCCACATACAAACTATCTGGGGCGCGGGTTACCGGTTTATGGGTTAACGTTCCCAATGAGCCTCCGCGCGGCAAGTGCGCACGTTGTACGGCAAACAAGCTTGCGGCGGAGGGGAATTGCTAAAACGCAAAGATTCGGTAATGGTATATTAAGTAGGTAATAATGATATCGATTCTTATAACAGCGCATCGGGCGCAAATTCTTAAAACAAGATGGAATAATCGTAAATTTGCCGCCAGCGGTTTTGCAGCCGTATTTCTTTTTACAATCGGCGCTTACGAACTCTTTTCCCTTGACCCGCTAAATGATGTGCCGGAACTGAACGCGCAGGCCGCCGTATTGATGGATGCGGCGACCGGTATGGTACTGTTTGAAAAAAACGCGGACGATCCCATCTCGCCGGCCAGTTTGACAAAATTGATGACGATACACGTTGCGGAGAAGGAAGCCGCGGCGCGCGGTATCTCGCTGGATGAGCCGGCCAAACTGCCGAAACAGAGTTGGGCTGTGAATCAGCCGCCGCGTTCCAGCCTGATGTTCCTAGCTCAAGGGCAAATAGTCAGCCTGAACGAGCTTTTTTTAGGAATGGCGATTCCGTCAGGTAACGATGCCGCCGTAGCGGTTGCGCTCAATTTTTCGCCAACAACGGATGCCTTTGCCAGATTGATGAACCGTGAAGCCAGCGCTATGGGCATGAAGAATACGATTTTTGTTGAACCATCAGGGATTTCAGAAGAAAATATTACAACTGCACGTGATTTTGCCATATTTTGCCGTGAATACCTGCGATTATATCCAGAAAATCTGGAAAAATATCACTCGGTACCACAATTTGCCTATCCAAAAACATCGAATCTGCGTCCCTCAATGCAAAATAAAACCGAAACGATAGTTCAAGGCAATCACATCAACCTGCTTTACTCTTTTGAAGGCGTTGACGGCCTTAAAACAGGCTATATAGACGAGGCCGGCTACAACATAGCGTTGACTGCGGAACGTGGCGGAACACGATTTATCGCCATAATACTCGGCGTTCCTGCCAAAATGGGCGCTCGTTTGGGCGTGCGGGCACGGGACGAGGATGGCGCGGCGCTTTTGACATGGGGGTTTAACAATTTCAAAACCATACGTCCAGCTATTCCAGATATTCCTCCCGCCAAAGTCTGGAAAGGCAAGCTGAACCACATTTCGCTCGCACTGCCGGAAAGCGGACACGCCTTAACTGTTCTTGCCAACAGAGGCCGCAATGTTCATTATGAAATTGTCATTGAAAGCCTGATAGCGCCGTTACCCGCCGGTTTTCCCGCCGGAAATATCTCGTTTTATGATGACGAGGGTGAGATTTCAAACATCAAATTATTCGTGCCGGAAGAAGTTGAGGCTGGAAATTTTTTCAAACAAATTTTAGATACAATAATATTGTTTTTTCTGAACATATTCGGCTAAAAGTTACGCCCTTGGTCAACATTTGCTGCGACTTGTGAGAGAACCCATAAGGAACTGTAAGTAAATAACATGACCAAATGGTCATGTTATTTACTTATTACATAAGCAATTTATTGCTTAGCAATTTAATAAAATGCTGTGCATTTTATTTTTTTACAGTTCCTAAGGTCATTGAACAAGTCCAATATTTGACCAACTCAGTTTGAAAAAACGCTTTCAGGCGAGGGCATTGCGGGGGGGGGGGGGGAGCTCACACTGCCCTCCCCAATCAAAATATCATGGAGCGCACGTTTTTAAAAAATGGACAGCGGTTTCCGGCGCTGAACAAAAATGAAAATGCGGAAAACCGGCAAACAATGTTTCCGCTGCGATTATACAGTTCCATGTTTTTCGAGAAACAGGCTTTACCGCGGTAAAATCACTGCCCGGCTGTTCACTGTCCCAGTAATGAAATTCATGCCCCTTCAGTGTTTTTCCAGCTTCACAAAGAATATTGTTTACCTTTGCGGTGAATTCAGCGTACCCAAAACGGACAAGCCGGTCATTTTTTTTACAGCAGGCATCAATAATACCGGAAAGCTGATACAGTATGCCGTCCGCGCCCTCCAGTTCACGATGGAGGTACATGAAACCGCCACATTCCGCTATGGTTGGAAGTCCGCCCTTTACCGCGCTATTTACCGAATCGAGCATCGATTTGTTTGCCGACAGTTCCGCCGCGTAGAGTTCGGGATAACCACCGCCCAGTATCAGTCCGTCTATGCGGGGTGGGAGTTTTGAATCGTATAGAGGGCTAAAATCGACAAGCTCCGCGCCTAATTTTTTTAGCAAATTCAGGCCATCTTCGTAATAAAAACAGAAAGCCTTGTCCCGCGCTACGGCAATTCGAGGCGTTTTTTCAGGCGGCGTGGCATTTTTTATTAAACTTATGTTTTTTAACGGTGTCGCTTTCTCTGCAAGCGTCAAAATTTTGTCAATTTCAACTGTTTTTTCGATTGTATCAGCAAGAATAGTAATTTTTTGTCTTAACTCTGCTATTTCCACTGCCGTTACAAGTCCCAAATGCCGGCTTTTAATCACACATTCCGGCATATATGGCAAATATCCCAAAACAGGCAGACCTGTTTCACGTTCTATCACTGGTTTTATCATATTGAAAAGCCTCTCGCCGGTATTATTCAACAGTATGGCACTTATACCGTTATCCCGAAATTCGGCGATACCTTTAATATGGGCTGCGGCGGTAAGCGATTGGCCCTTGCAATTTTCAACCAACAGTACGGGGGTCCCGGTAACAGAGGACAAATGCCACGCGCTCGCTTCCATTGTGTTTCCGCCAACACCGTCATAAAAACCCATAACGCCTTCAAGCACGGCAATATCCCGTCCGGCGCTGTTTTCAAGCAGCAGACGGAGCGCGGTATCTTCATTTAGCATGAATAAGTCAAGATTTGCCGAATGACACCCCTGTGTTTCACGGTGAAACATCGGGTCAATGTAGTCAGGTCCGCACTTAAATGCCGCAGTTTTCAGGCCGCGCCGCATAAAAGCCGATAAAAGCGCACAGGTAATAGTTGTCTTTCCCGATTCGCTGCCACCGCCTGCGACCATGATTCTGGGTATACGCATCATGATGCGCCGCCGAAACTTATCACAAAAACAGGATTTTGAGCGTGTAACATACTGAATTTACCGGCTTTTTGGATAGAATTTACACCGATTTGAGTAATTTGCACATCAGAAAAACCGTTTCCAGCAGTAATATCACGCGCTTCCGCAAGTGTTTCAAGCGTAATCGCGTTGATTACAACCCTTGACTTGGGATTATGGGCAAGGATTTTAGCCAGCGTTGAGCGTAAAGCGCCATTTGTGCCACCGATAAACACGGAATCAGGCGGAGGCAGTGGTGAAAGCGCTGCCGGCGCTTCGCCTTCGATGATTTCAAGATTATAACAACCGAATTTCCGCTTGTTTTGACGGATAAGTGCTATTGCATCCGGTTCTTTTTCTATCGCGTAAACCCTGCCGTAAGGCGCGGATAAAGCCATCGCGCAGGAAACTGAGCCTGTACCTGCCCCAATATCCCAACAGACGGCATCTGGTTTAACATGAAGTTTTGCTAAACTTACGGAGCGGACTTCCTCTTTTGTCATTGGCGCCGCGCCTCGCTCAAAATCCGAATCCTTCAAATATGTAAACAGGTGTTTTTTTGCATTGTTATTTTCTATGAATAGTATATTGGGATCACCGTACACTATATCTTGCGTATCATTTATAGTATACGAGGATATTTTTTCATCGAGATATGAGAGCCGCTCACCCACGCTTACCCGCAGTGAGCCGAAGCCGCGTCCAATCAAAACACGGCAGATTATTTGCGGCGACAGGATACCTCCGGTTAAAAAAAAACATTTTCTGCTGCCCGCGACTACGCCCGTCAACTCGTTAAACAATGCCTCCCGTTCCGACTCGCTTGAGTCCTTACCAAGTCTGCCATGTAAACTGATAATGGCCGCGTCATCGTAGGAAACTCCAAGTCGGGATGCGAAGTAGGCGGTTGAATTTATGCCGCATAAAACCTTGCACTCCCAGCCTTCCGCCCGCACTAATGGAAAAAGCCGTTTGGAAAGTGAAAAAAAGCCGCTGTCGCCAGATACAAGTACCGCGTAAGTTTTATATGAAGTGTTTTTTATTGCGTCAATTATCAGCGAATTGGTTGTAAGCGCCGCTGTTTCCTTGCCGTTGATAATTTTTTCAAAGGATTTTATGAGCCGCTCCGCGCCCAGTATACATTCACTGTTTACAATGGCCTCCATTGCCTCGCCCGTCAGCATATCCTCCCGGCCCGGCCCGGAACCGGTTATATAAATTAGCTTGCGATACATACTAACGAGATTACTATATAGTATGTTGCCGTTCAATAACGGTATAGTAAAAATAGGATGCGCCGTGATGATACACATATATACAGGTGATGGGAAAGGCAAGACTACAGCCGCGTTGGGTTTGGCGGTAAGAGCCGCAGGCCGCGGCATGAAGGTCATTTTCGCTCAATTTATAAAAACCGCCCCCTCAGGTGAACTTGAACCGCTCGCAAAATTAGGAGTAAGGGTTATTCGTTCTGGATTGAAGCTTGGTTTTACGTTCCAGATGAATGAAAGCGAAAAAAAACTTTGCTTCGAGGAACAGCGGCGCATACTTGGTGAAGCGGCGGATTCGGCGCGTAGAAACAGCGTAGATATGATTGTTCTTGATGAGGTATTAGACGCGATAAACGCATCGGTACTGGATGAGCAGAGTTTGCGCTCTTTTATCAGTACGCTGCCTGAAAGCTGTGAAATTGTGCTGACAGGCCGGCCTGTGCCTGAATGGGCCGCGAATGCCGCGGATTACTATTCATTGATAAAAAAAATAAAACATCCTTTCGACAAGGGTATCAAAGCCCGCGACGGGATAGAGAGGTAACGGCATTGATAACACTTGTTACAGGCGGCGTAAAATCAGGAAAATCGAGGCGTGCTCTGGAATTATGCGGTCAATGGACTAGGCCGGTTACATTTTTGGCCACGGCAGAGGTCTTGGATGACGAGATGAGGATGCGGATAAAACGCCACAAGGCTGAGAGATCCGGGTTGGGTTTTATAACGGTAGAAGAGCCGCTTGACATGAAAGACGCATTAGGGCGAAGCGGCGATTATGTTCTTGTCGATTGCCTTACAATGTGGGTAAACAATTTGATGTACCGTCAGCTTGAGGCGGATTTCAGCTTGAGGCTTGGCGCGTTCATTGATGGGCTGCTCGGAAAAAGCGGCGCGATAGTTGTCAGCAACGAAACAGGTCTTGGAAATATACCGTCAAATGAGCTCACGCGCCGGTACAATTTGCTGCTTGCCGAAGCGAACAGGCGTATGGCCGCCGCTGCCAGCCGCGTAGAATTTATGGTGGCAGGCATTCCGTTGATCGTCAAATGAATCGCCTGCGATTAGTGTGTGGAGGTGGGGGGTGATAGATTTTCTGGTGGAATCGGAACATCCGAATTACAAGAATGCGCCGCCGTGGCAATGCATTGCCCTGCCGAAGTGTACCGCTCAGGAGAATGGTCAGTCCCCGGTGGTCTGATTTTGGCTAGGTTTTTGTTTCTGGGCAGCCGTCCATTTTCGGCTAGATTAATTATTAGGCATAGCGGCGGCGGTAATGCGCGGCGCAAATTCCTCATTGACTCACCCCGTTAAATTTGATATACTGCTCTCATGCGGTCAATAAAAAATCTTTTCGCGCCAGAATACGCGAATCATCCTAAAATTCCCCCCCCCCCCCCCCCGCCGTATTTTACGGCACGCCCACATTTGGACGGCTTAGGTTTTTTCCGCGTTTAACACACGTTAATTCTCAAAACACATTGATTCTCAATACACTCCGCTTGTGCGGAGTATTCTCAATATACAAGCCGCCCCGCCGGAACATAGCATCCGGCAGGGCGGCTTAGGGCTTGTTTTGATCCGGCGGACGGGCTGCCGGCTGAATTATCCGCATTTGCGGTTAGGAGTTTTTATGAATACTAGGGTAACAGTAGGACTTTTTGCGGCGCTCGCTCTGGCTGCGCTTGTTTTTGCAGGCTGTGGCGAGACGGCGGGATCATCTGACGGCGCGAACGAAATCAAGCCGGCAAACAACAACCCGCTTGGCGGCGGAGGCTCCAGCATAGATGGCGCATCCGGTTTTCAGGTAATTTTCGACCCGCAAGGCGGCGAATGGACAGTTGGAGACGATGACCCATACTGGGAAAAAGCGGTGAACGCGGACGGCACGGTGAACCTGCCTGACGAAACGCTCATAAGGCGGAACGGCATGATATTGCTGGGCTGGTACGACATACGCCAGCCTGCGGAGTTAACGCCCGTCAAAAATAGGCAAGGTTCCGAGGGAGACGAGGAAACGCTTGACGAAGAGGGAGGCGAACCACCTGCGTCTGAGGCGGTTTCGGCGGGAGTGGAGCCGCCGTATCTGGCGGCGGACGCGGAAGTTCCCGATGGCGGGATTTTCACGGAAGGTGTAATCCTAGAAAAGAACACAACCCTGTACGCATATTGGCAGGAACTGTCGCCTAATGCGGCGATAATAACGTTCATCCCGTACTGGACATCCGGTGCGAAAGGGTTTAAGAGGCAGGCACTTGCGGAAAAAGAATATATGCTGGCGGAGCCGCTTCCACTTGTAACAGGCGGGCCTAA
>JAISZZ010000140.1 GCA_031284385.1 Treponema sp. | reverse complement strand
ATAAAAGCCGTGGTTTTCGCGTCCCAATTTGAGATTGCCGCGACACCGTTCATGATTAGAGCTATGCCCACGAAGAGAAGGCAAAGACCTAAGAAACCCATAGGAACCTCCTAAGTTCTGATTGCCTTACTTCAACCACACATTCAGTTGGTGTTAAAGAACGAATGGAAGGAAGGATAGTACCATTTGGCCATACCCGCAAAAATTAGTCAATGGATTTGCCCCACAATTTTATATTTCCACATACGGAACATTAGTTGGTTTAACATACGCTCGCTAGATTCGTTGTTTTCGTGAATTTTCAGGCTGTCTGCGGTGCATACCCCCCCCCCCCTCCCTCCATACCCCGTCGGTTAACCACAATCTGCGGATGGACCGGTCAACACATCAAGACCGTGCCGGAGCGTGTCGATTATGGCTGAAAGGGATTCTGTTACAGCCTTTGGGCTGCCGGGCAGATTGATGATGAGGGATGAGCCGCGTATTGCGGCAACGGAGCGGCTAAGCATAGCGCGTGGTGTAATGGCAAGGCTGAACTGGCGCATCGCTTCGGCAATTCCGGGCGCCAACCGGTCGGCAACGGCAATAACAGCTTCGGGAGCACGGTCACGCGGCGAAAAGCCGGTACCGCCCGTCGTCAAAATCAAGTCGGCAAGGCCGCCATCGGCAAGACGTTTCATTTCCGCCTCAAGCAAGGGCTGGTCGTCGCTTAAGAGCGCGTAACTTACAACCTCGTAACCTTTGGCGGAAACAATCTCACGGATTACGCCGCCGCTCTTATCCTCGCGTTCTCCGCGAGACCCCTTGTCGCTTGCCGTGATTATACCGGCTCGATAACGTTTCGCCATACTGAAATCAGCGCCGTTTTTTACAACACCGCCCTGAAGTACGCGGGCAAAAACTCCCTCACGGGGCATAATACAGTCGCCAACCGTATGAAATATATGACAATGACTATGACATTCCTTACCTATTTGTGTCATCTCCAGCAGCACATTTCCCGATTGAAACAGAGATCCTATCGGGATGGTCGCAAAATCGATTCCCTCCACGACAAGATTCTCGCCAAAAGCACCGAAATCTATATTTTTGCCGCCATTTGAAAGCGCGTTTTCCAGCGCGCGAACGCGAAACGCCTCGATTTTTTCAAATGAAAGCAGACTAACCTGCCTATGCCAGTTGCCGGCGTGTGCATCTCCTAATATTCCATGGCCTTCCACAAATTCGGCCTCTTCCACCATATATTTTTGCGTTCCTTTTTTTTCGCTGATACATATAGCGCGAATCTTACATTTACCATTCAATTTAGCCTCCAATTCTGAACATACTGTTCTTTTTATGTTGATTGCCGCCATTTTTATAAAAATCATGCATCATAGGTTTGAGCAGTATGGCGGCACGTAACGTTCCGGTTATAGCTGCCGCGTCCCCGCCGCTGCGTATTACTGCTTTCAGGTCAACGCCCATATCGCTTGCTAGACAAGGCCTCAAAATTCCCGCGCTTGTTAAACGCAGCCGGCTGCAAAACCCGCAAAAGTTGTGGCTTATCGCGCTGATAAAACCTATCTTTCCCACAAAACCCGCCGCGCTGTAGTAAGAAGCAGGTCCGTTACCAAGCTGCCCGTCAAAAGCTTGCAAGTCCCCGAAAGCCTGCCTGAGCCTCTCAAAAACTTCAGCTTGCGGTACCGGAAAAAGGTTTGCGCCCAGACCCAGCGGCATAAGTTCTATAAACCGGACAGCTATGTTTTCGCGCCGCGCAAGTTCCGCCAGCGGCACAATGTCATCATCATTTACGCCCCGCGCCGGCACGCAGTTAATTTTTAGGGTAAGCCGCGAATTGAGCGCCAGCCTGACAGAGCGCATAACCTTTTCAAAGCCGTCCGAGCGCGTAATATGCCGGAAAACCTCCGCATTTAGCGTATCAAGACTGATGTTTACCGCGTCAATACCCGCGTCAACAATTTCGTCCAAAAAATCGCCCAGAACGAGCGCGTTTGTGGTAAGCGTTACCGATTCGATGCCACGTACCCGCTTTAGAGAGCGGATGAACGAGGTAAGCCCGCGCCTTACCAGCGGCTCGCCTCCCGTAATCTTAAATTTGTTTATACCTAACTCCACCGCCGCCGCGCAGATTCGCAGCATCTCTTCAAAACTTAAAATCTCACTGTGCGGTACCCATTCTACGCCTTCCGGTGGCATACAGTAAATACAACGCAGGTTGCATTTATCCGTTACAGAAACACGCATATAGTCGATAGTCCGCCCGAACCCGTCTTGCATGGTAAAATTATACCACCGTGACACAGTAACCGCCAGTGAGTAATGGCCGCCGCTAGGCGGAATAACTGCTACGCGGTTATTTTCGGAGTTTGCTTCGCAACGCTGCGCGCTGCTTACCGCAAACTCCAGCCGGTTGGCGGGGGCGGTCAGGTGGCGGATTGGGGGTACTGGAAGACCCGCATAGCGGGGCTGGAAGTAGGGCGCTAAAAACTTATTCTAAACAGCGGCCTGGTCCCGCGCCACAGCCTGCGGCATTTTTTGCCTAAACGCGCTCAATGTTTCGCGCGCCGTTATCGGGCTGGGGG
>JAISZZ010000128.1 GCA_031284385.1 Treponema sp. | reverse complement strand
CGCAGCGTTTCACCCGCGACAACCGGCCAGACTTTTGAGATGTTCGCTATCGCCGGAATCGTGCTTGGCGGTATCAGTATGTCGGGCGGCAAAGGCCACACGGCGGGCATCATATTCGGCACGCTGTCATTCACAATGGTCAGCCGGATCATTGATGCCTTTGAATTAAGCACCACGATGAACAACACGGTGAAAGGAATAATACTCCTGCTGGCCATTGCCCTGCAAATGATAAAAAAACGTTCCCGCGAATGAGCCGCCGGCTTCAAGGTAGAGTACGGCGGGATGCGCGTGGCGGGAAAATGAATACAATAGAGTTGTTTAGAAACTTCAGTTTCTGAACAACTTCCATTAAAAAACGCAGTTTTGTCGAACCATTGGTTCGCAGGCTTTAGCCTGAAAAAATGCAAGGCTGTGAGATAACCAATCGGGTTATCGAACAAGTCTAATGAATTATCTGATTTCAGTATTGGTATAAAAACCATAAATTTTGCTTGAAACATAGGCGTTTCAATGGTTTTTCCCTGTTTCATATTGCGCTGGCTATAGTTGACAAGCATACCGGTATTCCCATATCATCAAAAATAACTTATAATGGAGAGATGACCGAGGGGTCGAAGGTGCACGATTGGAAATCGTGTGTGCCCGAGAGGGTACCGAGGGTTCAAATCCCTCTCTCTCCGGTAAGTGCGAGTGGAATCTAGCCGCCGGCGGTAACGCGGTGGTTGGCAGCGGTTTAGCTACAGGGGATAGACCTGTTGTAACACGACTTGTTCCATATCGATAGTTAGGAGAGATGCGAGAGCGGTTGAATCGGACGGTCTCGAAAATCGTTGTACTCGCAAGGGTACCGAGGGTTCGAATCCCTATCTCTCCGAGAGAGCATAGCAAGGGCTTCAAATGAACCGCCGCGGGGATAACCGTAATTTGCGGTGGGGCATGACTGCGCCGCTAAATTTGTGTTTCCAGCGGGTTTACCGGCTTGACGAAATACAAGTAATTTGCTAGGCTTATTACATTATACCGGCGCCGTACCCAAGTGGTAAGGGAGTGCTCTGCAAAAGCACTATGCATCAGTTCGATTCTGATCGGCGCCTGTTTGCCCCCCCCCCCCCCGTTATAACGTTAAAGTTTATGTCCTCTGAACAGCTTTCAACAGATCAATTTGTTTTATTTCCGTTAATATAGGCCGTCCGTGCGGACAGCGTTTTACAGGAAGCGACAGAGCGCGTTCCGCAAGGGCGAGGGCAGACTCATTGTCCAAACAATCTCCATCACGCACAGCGCTATGGCAGGCAAGCGTTGCCGCCCAGCGTTCCGCTATATTTTCTCCGGCGGTACGCAGATTCAATATCTCGTTGACGGTATCACCATCGCCTAAACGCCAGAGCGCAGGCAGCGCTTCTATGCGCCACGATCCTTGCCCGCCTTCGATTGCTATGCCGAGGTTTGCCAGATCAGGCTTACGGGATGTTAAAAAATCATCGTCATCCTTGCTTTCGGTAAAAAATGTTATAGGCACAAGAAGATCCTGCTTCACCACCGGTTCGGACAGAAAACGGTCGTATAAAATACGTTCATGGGCAGCGTGCTGGTCTATGATGTAGAGTTTCTCGCCGGTTTCAACGAGAATAAAGAGGCCAAATATTCTGCCTGCGTAACGTAATTTTATGCCGCCAGTTGGCGCGCCAACTGGCGCATCAGTTGACGCGTCGGCGGCCACAGTTGAGTCGCAGCTTGCCGTTTCGCCGCGTCCCGGTAAAGACACAAAATCGTATTCACCTGAAAGTATGCGCCCGATATTCTTGCTCGCTACGTCCCCTTTTTGCTCAAATATCAGTGGAAACACGCCGCCTTTCGATTCTGAAAACGCTTGCAGGACGGTGCGGTCTTCCTGCCTGTCAAGATTTATATGCCGGAAAAAAGAACGCAACGCCGATGTGATTTCATGGTGAATAGCGGCAGAATCGGCAAAGCGCGCCTCGCGTTTTGCCGGATGTATGTTAAAATCAGCTTTGGAAGGGTCAATTTCTATAAAAATCGCGCCTATCGGATGCAAGCCGTTCGGAAAACAGCCTTGTGTGCCGTATTCAAGAGCTTGTAACAGTGAATAATCGTTAATCCGCCTTCCATTTGCAAAAATATATTGCTTGCGGCGGTCATTCCGGTACAATTCCGGGCCGCCTATCACGATTTTTATAGAAAAATCTTTGCCGGAAGCCGCGATTTCGTGTAAAAAATGGCCAGAAGCTCCGTCTACAGCGGCTGAGGAAAAGCGTTTTTTGAGTGTGTCCGCCGGTAAAAATAGTTTGAGTTTGCCGTCTTGCAAAAACCGGAAGTTTATCGCTGGAAAAGGCAGAGCCTTGTCAATGAATGTTTGCAGGCAGAGGGCGGCCTCGCTGCCCTCCCGTTTCAGAAAGCGTTTGCGTGCTGGAATTGTGTCGAACAAGTTTTTCGCGCGTACGCCGCAGCCCCGTGTCCGCCGCGCCGGTTCCGGCTCGCAGTTGTCCGTGCCGCCGGGTCCCGCCGAAAGCCGCCACGCCTCCAGCCCGTCAATGCTTGTTACTATCTCAAGCCGTGATACGGCGGCGGCGGCGGCCAGCGCTTCGCCCCTAAAACCCAGCGTTGAGAGTCTGTCCAAATCGGAAAGGCCGCGTATTTTGCTTGTCGCGTGAGTAAGGCAACAGATGGCGAGATCATCCCGGCTCATCCCCGCCCCGTCATCGCTGACTTCGGTACAAGCTATGCCGCCTTTTTCAATGGATACGTCAATATTGACCCCTCCCGCATCTATCGCATTGTCCATAAATTCCCGCACCAGAGAGGCGGGACGGTCAATCACTTCACCGGCGGCTATTTTTCGCGCCTCTTCCGGCGCCAAAACCTGAATGATATTCATGCTTTTATATTAGCCTGCCTGAGTGTTTGCGGCCAGTCGCACACCGTCTCTCCAGCGGGTGCAGTTTCGCCGCCGGACGGAATTCTTCGCTCATCCTATCCAACGAGTACCACTATGAAAGCACTGATTTATGCGAGTGTGCGATGTCAATGAAATTGACATCGCACAATGAACTGAGCTTGCTACTTATAATGCAGGGCGAAGGGGGGGGGGGGGATCACATATCGCAAATGATTTTGGCTATGCCCTCTCCATCCAAACCGCAGCGGGCAAGAAGTTCTTCGCGGCTGCCTTGCGTAAAGTAAGATTCGCCGGCGTTTAGAGTAAATATTTTCGCGGAACATTGTTTTCTCACCGCCAAATCCACCGCAAACTCGCCGAACCCGCCGCTTTTCACCCCTTCTTCAACAAAAATGACTTTTTTATAACGGTTCATCAGTGTGGCAAGGTATTCCTCATCTATAGGTTTCAGAAAACGCAGGTTGTAAAAATCAGCCTTAATATTTTTTTCACGCAGTAAGTGTGAGGCTTGGCTTATAGAAGGATAAAGCCCGCCGGTAAAAGCCACAAGAATTTTGCCGGAAGAATCCGTGCCGTCAACAAACACGCCCCTGCCCGCTTCAAGTGGCGGCGTTACTGAAATGCCTATTTGCTGGGGGGCGTGCGCTTTGGGATAGCGGATTGCACAGGGGCAGTCCTGCATAAGCGCCCAGTCCAACATCAGGCGAAGTTCTTCAGCGCAGGCGGGAGACAGCAGCGTCATGCCCGGAATAGCGCGTAACAGGCTTATGTCAAATAGCCCCTGATGGGTTTCGCCGTCTCCCGCCACAAAACCGGCGCGGTCAACGGCAAGTATTACAGGCAAATGTTGTAAGGCTATGTCGTGAATGATTTGGTCTATGGCCCGCTGTAAAAAGGTTGAGTACATAGCCACGACTGGACGCAGTCCCCGCGCCGCCAATGCCGCAGCGAAGGTTACGACATGCTCTTCCGTTATACCAGCGTCAAAAAAACGTTCCGCGTAAGCGTTTCTAAAACCGCTCAGGCCGGTTCCATTTTCCATCGCCGCCGTAACCGCCACGAGACGTGGTTCCTTGCCGCCGGTTTCAAGCATCGCGGTGCCAAACGCCCGTGTAAAGCTGTCGCCGGTTTTGCCGTCCGCCTCTTGTTTTTTGGATGGACTTATGGCGTGGAACGCGCTTGGATCGTTTTCCGCAGGCTCGTATCCCTTGCCTTTCCGTGTTAAAACGTGTACAACTACCGGTAGATTGAGTTTTTGAACATCCCGCAGGACAACATCGAGCCGCTCAATATCGTGTCCATCGATGGGCCCCACATACTCGAATCCAAGGTCAACAAAGAAATTATCAGTGTAAAAAACCGCCTTAACGGCGCGTTTCAGCCTCCTGACACCGTTAAAAATAGGCGTTCCTATAACTGGAATTTCTTTAACGGCGGAGTCGAAGGTTCGTCTGAATGATTGATACTTTGCTTTCATCGAAAGCCGGCTCAAATATTTTGAAATTCCACCCACATTGGGGCCTATTGACATACGATTATCGTTCAAAATCACGATAAGTGGAAACCCAAGCTGACCGGCGTGCGAAAGCGCCTCGTAAGCCATGCCGCCGGTAAGCGCGCCATCTCCAATTACCGCGATTGCGAGTCCTTTACCGCCGCAAAGCCGTTCTCCCACTAAAAAACCCAGAGCCGCTGAAACGGAGGTTGATGCGTGTCCTGTCCCGAATGCGTCATGCAAGCTCTCGCCCCGTTTGGGAAAACCGCAAATTCCGCCTTCCTTACGGAGGGACGTAAACGCATCCCGCCGTCCAGTAAGTATCTTATGGGTATAACACTGATGTCCCACATCCCAGATAATTTTATCTTCCGGCGAATTAAAAACGCGGTGCAGGGCTATCGTAAGCTCAACAACGCCGAGATTCGATGAAAGATGCCCGCCATTTTTAGTTACCGTCGTGTAAATGAGATGACGAATTTCAGCAGCGAGCGTTTTTAGCTCAGAGTAGGTTAAATTTTTTATATCGCGTGGTTCGTTGATATGTTCCAACAGTGATTCTTTTATATTCATACACAATCCCCCGCCGCGCAAAAAGCCATGCTATTCCAGAATCATACGGCAACAGCCGCCGCGCTGTGAACCGGTTAAGTCAACCTATTTATTTTTATGTCGATTCTTTCTTAGTTTCTTTTTACGCTTATGGGTCGCGATTTTTCTAAGTTTACGTTTTCGTCCACAGGGCACATAAAGCTCCTCTAAAATTTGTTCCAAGCCCTCAAAATACGAGGCTGATTTTTTAACTTTAATACCGGTTTTCAGAATAATCAAGTGGGCAACTTCACAATCAGGGCAACTTCATTTAACTTAATCGAGCAGTGCGAGTTAAAGGAAATCGTTGTTGAAGGCTGCCCGGACCATTTTCCGCTGGACGCTGAATCGTTTTTCGGGTATGCGGTTTTTCGCAAGAGGTGCAGCGCCGCTTTTCTCATCACATTTAGATTTTCTGTCGCATGGTTCGTACTCTCTCCTGCGGCACTGCTGCGGCGGCAGGGTTGCATTTGAAATAAATTCATATTAGGTTATACTATATGCTTAAAAAAATGCGAAACATCGGAATTATGGCTCATATTGATGCAGGTAAGACCACTACTACTGAGCGGATTCTTTT